>NZZM01000012.1 GCA_002698705.1 Formosa sp.
GGGCAAGAGCGAAATACGGAAATAGAAGAATTTATAAAAAAAGCATCAGCAGACAAAAACACGCTGCTAAGTCAAGAATCTTCAATCTAGTAAGCTAGCTACTCTTCTTTTTTCTTGTTTTTTGAATTTTTCATAGCCTCGCCAATTTGATTGCTAGCCGTAAAGCTGGCGACCATATCGTTTAGCATCGTGCTCCCTGCCTGTGGAGAATTTGGAAGTAAAATTAGATTACTATTTGACTCCCCCCCAATTGACTGAAGCGTGTCGTAGTGTTGGGTAACGACAATTAATGCGGAAGCCTCCTGAGAGTTTATACCCACCTTATTAAGAACCTCAACAGATTCTTCTAAACCACGCGCAATTTCGCGCCGCTGGTCGGCAATTCCCTGTCCTTGCAACCTTTTGCTTTCTGCTTCAGCTTTTGCCTTTTCAACAATTAAAATTCGAGCAGCGTCACCTTCAAATTGTGCTGCAATTTTTTCTCTTTCAGAGGCGTTTATTCTATTCATTGCCTCTTTTACCTGGGCATCTGGATCGATATCTGTAACTAAGGTTTTTATAATGTCGTAACCATAGTCCATCATAGCTTGGTTTAGCTCTTTTTTCACAGCAATAGCGATATCGTCTTTTTTTACAAAGACATCATCTAATTTCATTTTTGGCACCTCAGCACGAACTACGTCAAACACATAAGAGGTGATTTGTTCGTGGGGGTAATCTAGCTTATAAAAAGCCTCGTAAACCTTATCTTTTACAACCTTGTATTGTACTGAAATTTTTAACCTAGTAAAAACATCATCCAGGGTTTTTGTCTCTACAATAACATCAAGCTGCTGTATTTTTAAACTTAATTTTCCAGCGATACGATCAACTATAGGTATTTTTAGTTGTAAACCAGATTGGCGTATGCTTATAAACTTACCAAAACGCTCAATAATAGCTGCAGATTGTTGTTTTACAATAAAAAAAGAAAGAAATAAAACTAAAAGACCAAGAACTAAAAGCCCGGGAAGCGCGAAAAAAGACATAAAAAAGTTATTAAGGATTAATTAAATAAATATAGTGATTTCCTGGTGAAAAGCAAGCTAATTCATGGTTTTAATTAAGCTTATACCGTCACCAATAAGACTTTTGAGTTTAGGGTTTTTTTCCCCTACCTCTTGAAGGTGTTTGTTTATTTTTACTTTTAGATCTTGATTTTTTGCAAGCTCTAGCAATTCTAGTGGTAATATCCAGTTGTTGGGGTGTTTAAACTTAAGTGTTTTAAAAAGCCCAACAAGTGTCTTTTTGTCGTAAGATTTAGACAGTCTAAGGTCGCGAATTTTTTGAGCTAAAAGCTCTAAGTCAACCTTGGGAGAAGGGGGCTCTGAAAGCGTGGAAATTTTTTTACAGGTCTTATTGTACAACTCAATAAAAGATTCTGGGTCAGCAGAACCGGCAAAAGCAGATATAATATCATTACCTATAGCCATATCAAAGGTCCCATATTCTGGCTTGAACAAAATATTTTCTTTGTAAGAAACAGTACACTCTCTTAGTTGTATAATCATAATCTTTCCCGAAAGGTTTCTAATACCGGTAATGTTTACACCAGCGACTTTAACACCACTTTCAAACTCAAAAGAAAGNAGCTTGCCATCGNAAATATTNTAAGCCNTTAAATCGACNGNNGTCATGTCTTCNAGAGGNAGNCTTACNTTTTTTAACATTCCAAGCGGAGANCTGTANCCGNNTTTGTGGNATGAAACACCGTGACCAATAAGCTCTTTGTCCCNGTAAGAAAGAGCTGTTCCNCCCCTNGTTTTAAAATAAATAACATCTTTNTTTTCNTTAAGAATANCGTCNGAAAAAACNCCAGAGATTTGCAGNCCCGTNTTAAGCTCAATCGTTCCAANACTTTCAGAAGCAATAAGNTTTTGAAGCCCTTCGNGACCNCCTTTTCGAACACTTAAAGTNTTTGCAAACTCCTCTAAAACCTCCATTAAGTNAGGGAAGTTTGGAGTTACGAAAAGCTGAGGTTGAGGNTTGGTAATATCAAAGCCCACTTCGGTAACATCAATGGANTANGGNANCTTTTTAACCTTTTGACCCATACACCATTTGCTNTCACCAATTGAGGACAAAAGACCAGCACCATATATTTTTGGAGAACCCATAGANCCAATAAGNCCGTATTCAACACTCCACCACTGCATGTTTCTAACNTTAGCCATTTCAGAAAAACCCTGCTCCTGCTTTTGTAGTTTATTAACAACTTTTTGAGCCTCATCAATAGTGCTTTTATCAACTTCAGCTTTTTCTTTTAACATAGACAGCTTCCGGACAGCCTCATACAAATCAACATCATGTTTAGACATTATTGCTTTGGAGCCAATTTTACCAAGCCGCCTTAAAAACTCTGCGTAATCTGGATTCGCTATTATTGGCGCATGTCCAGAAGCTTCATGAATAATATCAGGTGTTGGTGTATATTCTATGTTTTCCAGCTGCCTTATATCACACGCGATTACAAGTATTTTATTCGCTTGAAACTCCATAAACGCGTTTGGTGGAATAAACCCGTCAACCGCTACCGCCGCCCAGCCAATTTCTTTTAGAATACGGTTCATGCCATAAATATTGGGTATTGTTTCAGCTCCAATACCAGCCTTTCTAAGTCCATCTATGTAGGATTTATGTGCAATTTTTTTTAGATAAGACATGTTTTTTCGCATTACAAACCGCCAAACCGCTTGATCGATTGCTGAATATAGCTCGTAGTTTTGCGGCACAATAAACCGTTTTAAATGCTGAGGAAGACGAGCTATAACTTTTTCTGAATAAGGAGTTTTTACTATTGAAGACATAAAAATCAGCTTTAAGCAAAGAACAGCTTAATTAAAGCTAAGCAGTTTCGCTGTACTAAAGTACTAAAAATTAAGCCTTCATTTTGAATTCAATATTAATCTCTGAATCCGGACGAACCCACTCAGGGTGCTCTAGAAAGACAGTTTTAGAGCAATGAACAGCCTCTATAAGAAAATACGACCCTTTATAATAGCTTTTAACAACCACAGCCCTCAACTTGCTTTTAGGGACTATCTTAATATCGTGAGAATAATATATAACGTTGTCAATCTTACTGTATTCTGAAAAAAAAGCAGCCACAAATGAGTGTTCGGGGTTGCTAAATAACTCTTTAGGCCTACCGTAAGCCAAAGATTTACCATTATTGATAAACAACATTTTGTCTGCAAAAGCTAAAACATCTTCTTTGTCGTGAGTTGCAACCACACATGAAATGTTTTTAATTTTTAAATAATCGAACAATTGTTTTCTAAGAACTCTTTTTTTAAAACTGTCAATGTGACCAAAGGGTTCGTCTAATAATAAAATTTCAGGCTCTTTTGCCAAAGCTTTTGCAAGTGAAACGCGCTGCCTTTGACCACCACTCAAGAGTTTAACTTTTCGGTTTTTGTACTCACTTAGACCAACAATTTCAAGCAGTTCCTGTGTGCGCTCAGATCGTTTTTTAGGGAAAAAAGCAGAAAGATGTGAACCAACGGATTCAGACACCGTCGTGAAAGTCATAAGCTCAAACTCTTGAGAAACATATTTCATAAACTCAGGACCTACAATAAGTTTGTTTTGCGGACCTAATATGTTTTGCCCCTCCCATGAAACAGATCCAGCGCCTAGATCCAGTTCTCCGTATATTAATTTAAGAATTGTGCTTTTTCCAGAACCGCTTTCCCCAGCAATTGCTAAAACATCACCCTTTTTTACACAAAAAGAGATGGAATCAACTGTAGGGGAATTACCGTAGCCAAAAGATATTTTTTTTACCCTTAGCATGTTTTGTTTAATTAAAAAACGTGTTGTTTATATATTCAGCAATTTGAATTGCATTTGTTGCAGCCCCTTTTCTTAGATTATCGGCAACAATCCACATGTTAAGAGTGTTCTTTTGGCTTTCGTCCTGTCTTAGCCTGCCAACAAAAACATCATCTTTTCCATGTGCATAAACGGGCATCGGGTAAGAATTTGTTTTAGGACTGTCTTGTAAAATAATTCCAGGAGCATCTTTTAATATTTTACGCACATCGTTTAATTGAAAAGGTTGCTCAAACTCTACATTTACTGACTCAGAATGACCTCCAGCAGTGGGTATTCTAACAGCTGTCGCTGTAATAGAAAATGAGTTGTCATTTAATATTTTTTGAGGTTCATTTGCTAATTTCATTTCTTCTTTTGTATATCCGTTTTCTAAAAACATATCACAATGCGGTATAGCATTTTTGAAGATTGGATAAGGATATATCATCTCCCCTTTTTCGCCTTGAATTTCATTTTCAAGTTGCTGCACAGCCTTTACCCCAGTTCCAGAAACGGATTGGTANGTAGACACAATCACACGCCTCATTTTATACCTTTTGTGTAATGGAGCAAGCGCTAAAACCAATTGAATTGTAGAGCAGTTAGGGTTGGCAATTATTTTATCTTTGGAGGTAATATCGCCGGAATTAATTTCAGGGATTATTAATTTTTTTGTTGGGTCCATTCTCCAAAAAGAAGAATTGTCAATTACAACACAGCCCATTTCAGCAAATTGCGGAGCCCATAGTTGGGATGTCCTTCCGCCAGCAGAAAAAACGGCTATTTTTGGACGCTTTTTTACAGCGGCTTCTAAACCTACAACACTATACTCTTTATTTTTAAATCTAATTGATTTGCCAATACTTTTTTCCGAAGCGACAGGNATTAACTCTGTTAAAGGGAAACCCCTTTCTTCCAAAAGCTTAATCATGATGGTTCCCACCATCCCTGTTGCACCAACAACCGCGACCCTCATTANTTTTTTTTAATAATTANACGTAAATTTAATAAACACTACAGAATAACCCTCTTAATTCTGCGGGAAATTGCAGTTAATAGCTCGTATGAAATAGTCCCTGCTTGTTCAGCTAANCCTTCAGCTGTTTTTGAGCTGTCAAAAACAATGACCTCATCACCTTCTGAACAGCTTATATTAGTGACATCAACCATAATCATGTCCATACATANATTCCCAACNANCGGAGCCTNTTTATTGTTAATTTTTACAAAGCCAACACCATTTCCNTACTTTCTACCAATCCCGTCAGCGTGCCCAAGGGGAAGTGTTGCAATGCTTTTGGCCTCTTTAGCGAAATAACCTCTGTTGTAGCCTACGCTCTCACCCTCTTTTAGCAAGTGTATCTGAGAAATAACTGTTTTAAGCGCAACGACGGGTATTAGAGGCAACAACTTGTTAGCTCCATTACTATATCCGTACATCCCTATTCCACACCGAACCATTTCAAATTGCGCTTCAGGATAATTAATAACTCCTGATGTATTACTAAGATGTCTAATAGGAATTTTCCCATACTGAGTTTCAAACAGGGCACATATTTTAGAAAACGTCATAATTTGTCTTGTTGTAAAATCTTTTTCTTGCACGTCTTCACTGGCAGCTAAATGTGAAAAAACAGAGGCAACTTTGATTGAAGTTTCTTTTGACAATTTAAGAGCAACTCTTGAAGCTTGTTTCACTCGAAACCCTAGCCTGTTAAGCCCTGTATTGAACTTAATGTGAACAGGGAATTCGTATTGCTTAAGCTCTAAAGTAGTTCTTATAAATTCAGACATTGTTCTTTCGCTATATAGGCTCGGTTCAAGTTGAAACTCGATAGCCTTTTTAAAGTTAACAACTTGTGGATGTAGCACAAGAATAGGAGCTTTAATACCACCCCTTCGAAGTATAACCCCTTCATCCACATATGCCACTGCAAAGTAGTCCACCCCAATACTTTCTAAAAGTTTGGCCACAACCACGGCATCACTGCCATACGCAAATGCCTTTACGACAGCCAGCATCATAGTTTTAGAAGAAATTTTCGACCTCAACAATCTGTAGTTTGCCTTTAGCGCCGACAAGTTTATTTCTAATGTAGTTTCTTTGATCAAAACTTAGCTTTTATTTTTATCACCCAGCATAGCTTTGTAAAATTCAACCCTGCTTAACGGCTCGTATTCATCAACCTCACCAAGCAGCACAACACTTTTATCGTTTCCTTTTCTGTAACTAAAATGGGCTAAATTTCCAGATCTTGAACAAACCGCATGGACNTTAGTAACATGTTCTGCAGTTGCCATTAGATTGGGCATTGGACCAAACGGAACCCCCTTAAAGTCCATGTCTAGCCCCGCAACAATAACACGCAAGCCCTTATTTGCAAGAATGTTGCACGTCTCAACTATTGTGTCGTCAAAAAATTGCGCCTCATCAATCCCTATGACGTTACAGCCGCTGGCAAGTAAAAGTATTTTTGAAGCCTTTGAAACAGACGTTGATGGAATTTCGTTAGAGTCATGCGAGACTATTCTNTCNCCATCATGGCGAGTATCAACGTCTGGTTTAAAAATTTTAACTTTTTGTTTTGCAAACTTGGCACGTTTTAGACGTCGAATTAGTTCTTCGGTTTTACCAGAAAACATCGATCCGCAGATGACCTCAATGCATCCAAATTGTTCTTTCGCGTTTACTTTATTTTCAAGAAACATTTTGTAATTTTAGCACTTATTGATAAATTAACACCATAAGTATATACATAGTGTAAATTTAGTAAAAATAAAAAGGAGAAGTATAAAAGTAATTTAACAACAAAAAGTTTAGGAATATTCCACAAAGACAGTATTGTAGCATGAAAAAAAAATTAGAATCAGAACTTGTTAGCATTGCACATCGAATTCTAAAGCTCACAGGTAAAGAAGATTTGGAAAAAATGCAAGAAGAGGTGGCTCTTCTTTATCAAAAAATATCAATTTTAAAGTTTTTTGATGGGCATATTGATGATGGAAAAATAAAAGAAGGTATTTCAGGAGCATCATTTTTTAANGCACTTGATGGGGCTTTTAATAAANCGGTTTCAGATTCCTTTGAGAATGAGGATAAAGATTTTGTTAATACAAACAACAACTCAAACGATGCGATCGTAGAACCGGCGACAGAAAAAATTAAAGATATAGTGGCACAAATGCCGCAAGAGGCCAATGCAGTAGATGAACTTGTAGAAGAGATTAATGATGCACCATTAAAAAAAGAATATGAGNAGCTCGCTTTTGCAGATGACGCACAACTTCCTATATTCGATCCTGTTGGCATTGAAGAAAACATGGATGAAAAGCCGCTTTCGGCAACACCAAAAGTTTCATTAAATGATAAATTGAAAACAGCTGGTTTTAAAATTGGGCTTAATGACAGGCTAGCATTTGTGAACCACTTATTTGACAACAATAATGAAGACTATGATCGTGTTATTTCTCAATTAAACAGTATGGATTCTCTTGAAGAGGTATCAGATTTTATTGTAAGTATTATTAAGCCCGACTATAACAATTGGGAAGGCAAGGGAGACTACGAGGCACGTTTTTTAGAAATCATTGAACAAAAGTTCAATTAATNNATGGCAAAAAAGTTAAAATATGCTGTTTTTGGAAACGGTAGTTGGGCTACTGCAATTGTGAAAATCCTTTGTGAGTCTTTAGACAAGGTTAGTTGGTATATTCGCAACCCCAAAAGTGTAAATTATATTTTAGAAGAAAAGCATAACCCTGGTTATTTATCATCAGTAGGGCTTGATACTAGTAAGCTAAATTTGAGTACAGACATAAGTTTTATTGCTGAAGAATCAGATGTATTAATTTTTGCAATTCCCTCTGCATTTATTAATTCTCAATTAAGCAAACTATCTGTTGATATTTCAGCCAAAATAATTGTTTCGGCAGTTAAAGGGATTATACCTGAATCAGGGCTATTACTTGGTGAGTATTTTCATCAAAAGAAAAGCGTCCCTTTTGATAAAATTGCAATTATAGGTGGCCCGTGTCATGCCGAAGAGGTTGCCCTAGAGCGATTATCATACTTGACTATAGCCTCTAAAAACCCACTTATAGCTAACGAAATTGCCTCAACCTTTTCATGTGAATATATAAAGACCAAGACCCACGACGATGTAGTTGGAACTGAGTATGCTGCCATGCTCAAAAATATTTACGCAATTGCTGCTGGGATTTTTCATGGCTTAGGCTATGGAGATAATCTTCAAAGNGTATTAATGAGCAATTCAATTAGAGAGATGAAGCGCTTCATAAAAAAAGTATATAAAATGAAGCGAAAAATTAACGAAACAGTATACTTGGGNGATTTNTTAGTTACAGGGTATTCAACTTTTTCTAGAAACAGAATGTTTGGCAACATGATTGGCAAGGGCTACACAGTTAAATCAGCNCAAATGGAAATGAATATGATTGCTGAGGGCTACTATGCAAGTAAAAGTGCGTTTAAAATCAATGAAGGCAACCTGTCTTCGGCAAAAACTCCAATCATTGATGCTGTTTACAAGGTCTTGCACAAAGAAAAGGACCCAAAAGAAGTTTTCAAAAAATTAGCAAATATCTTAGATTAAAAGACACCTCGAATTAAAGGGCGCCTTTGAATTGGCTTAAAAAGCGTAAATCATTTTCGCTTAATATACGGATATCATCTATTTGATGAAGTAGCAATGCAATTCTGTCAATTCCCATTCCAAACGCAAAACCTGAGTATTTTTTAGCATCTATACCACAGTTTTTCAGAACATTTGGGTCCACCATACCACACCCCATAATTTCTAACCATCCAGTTCCTTTAGTCATTTTATAGTCTGTTTCTGTTTCTAAACCCCAGTAAACATCTACTTCGGCACTAGGCTCTGTAAAGGGGAAATAGGAGGGGCGTAACCTAATTTTAGATTTCCCAAAAAGTTCTTTTGTAAAAAACTGTAGAGTTTGTTTTAAATCAGCAAAGCTGACATCTTTATCGATNTATAATCCTTCAACCTGATGGAAAAAGCAATGAGAACGCGCGGAGATAGCCTCGTTTCTATAGACTCTTCCAGGNGAAATTGTGCGAATCGGAGGCGTGTTGTTTTCCATGTAACGCACCTGAACAGAACTAGTATGAGTTCTAAGCAGTATATCGGGGTTTGTTTGAATAAAAAAAGTGTCCTGCATGTCTCTTGCGGGGTGGTGCTCCGGTAAATTAAGCGCAGTAAAGTTNTGCCAATCATCTTCAATCTCAGGTCCTTCACTAACATTGAAACCTATGCGGGAAAAGATATCAATTATTTGGTTCTTTACCAGCGATATAGGATGCCTGGCTCCCAGTGGGAATGGATCTCCAGGGCAGGTATAATCTATCGTAGTGTCNGNTTTTGTTTTGCCNCCAACTATTGTGGTTTTTAATGAACTAACTACAANCTGCGCCTTATTTTTCAACTCATTAACCGCCTTGCCATATTCTTTTTTTTCTTTGTCAGGAACAGACTTAAAGTCATTAAACAGGCTACTTAAGACGCCTTTTTTTCCTAGAAATTTAATGCGGAATTTCTCTAGTTCAGATTCGCTCTCTGTCGCGAACTCCTCAACTTCTCTTATAAGATTTTTAATTTGATCAACCATCCTAAAAAATTAAAAATCAAATTTAATAAAACTAAATTAATATAACCATGTTCAGGGAAATACTTTCCATTAACTATTGTTGCGGCTAAATGTATTTTTTTGGACATTTTTTTGCTTTAAAAATTTTAACTGTCCGCTCCTTAACACAATAATTTTGTAAATTTATGAGCGCTTGAAACAAACTCAGGCTAAAATAAATTGAANCCTATGCCTATTCTAGATATCGTCTTAGCCTCTCTGATTGGATATGGAATTATTAAGGGGCTAATTAAGGGATTATTTGTTGAGGTCGCCTCTTTATTGGCCTTGCTCTTAGGGGCATACGGAGCTGTTCATTTTAGCAATTATGCTGCTGATTTTATAACATCTTTTTCAAATTGGTCAGAGAAAACNATTAGCGTNGTCTCTTTTGTAATTACTTTTTCAGCAATTGTTTTGNNGATATCNNTAGCAGGTAAAGCAATGACGAAATTGGCTGGCTTTGTAGCACTAGGCTTTTTTAATAAAATCTTAGGCGCTTTTTTTGGAGGCTTAAAGATTACTCTTATAATATCTGTTTTGATTCTTGTTATGGATAAAACAAACTTGTCATCATTGTTACTATCAGAGCAAAGGATTGAAAAGTCTTTTCTTTANAAACGAGTNCGCTTTTTTGCTCCAGCAATATTGCCAAAACTTAGCTCNGGGAGCTCGATTATGGACCTGCCTAGTTTAGATAAACAAATAGAGCTGAATTAGCCACCCATCAACCTTATAAAAGCTCCTTTTCAATTCTTTCGCTATGGGCTTTAATTTTTTCAAATTCGTCGCGTATATCTCCTCCTCTATTCTATTTGCCCACCGAGTTCAATCATTGAATCTCCATAAATACTAATGGTAGACTTTTTAAAATCNCTGGCGTTAGCTTCAAAAATATTGGGTACGTAGTTTTGTGGGTTAAGATCAATGTAAGGGAACCAAGTACTTTGAACCTGCACTANAATGCGGTGCCCTTTTTTAAAGGTGTGTAAAATATCTTGCAACTTTATATCAACGGCTGTTTTTTGATTGGGTATAAAAGGTTTTGGAAATTCAAAACTTTCTCTGAAACGGCCGCGGATTACCTCCGCACGGACCAATTGCTGATAACCGCCCATTTTAATATTTTTACTATTGTGCGCGTAGTTGGGATGATTTTCAGGATATTGATCAATTATTTTAACTATAAAATCAGCATCGGTGCCAGTCATAGCCACTTTTAAAAAGGCTTTGATTTCTCCNCCTATAGTAAGCGGCTTGGTTAAACTTTTTGAGGCAAAAGTAAGCACATCACCGCGCTTAGAGGCATGTCGTTGATCATCAGTCATGTACTTGCGTGGTGTAAAAGTAAGACCTTCTGTTTCAGATCGGTAAGGAACTGGATTGGCTGGGTCGCTGATGTATTTAAAAACCTGATTTGCTGCGGCTGGACGATTTATTACTAACACCCCCTTTTTGTCAAAGTACAATTTGACCTTAGTTGTATTTTTTGGTGGCCAGACACCAAATGTTTGCCATTGTTTTATGCCAGTATCGTACATGTATGCTTCAGGCATCGGCTTAATATCACTTCCTTTAAGATGATGAGCAAAAAACTTGCGCTCAATATTTTTTTGATAGAAGGTTGAGATGCTGTCACCGTAATATATATGGTTGTGCACGTGTTCACCTTTTTCACGAGCCCAGTCTCCGTGAGCCCATGGCCCCATAACTATAGTATTTTGTGCTTTAGGGTTGTTTTTTTCAATAGTCTTATAAATACTTAACGGGCCATATAAATCTTCGGCATCATACCACCCACCTACAGTCATAACAGCTGGCGTAATGTTATTTAAATGCTGTAGTATGTTACGTTTTTGCCAAAAGCTATCGTAGTTAGGATGATTGATCATCTCATTCCAAAAGAAATTATCATAGTGGTATTTTTTAGTAATGTTTTTTAATGGCCCCAAATCTAAATAAAACTCGTAAGCGTCTTTGGGAGGGTTACCCCAAAAACGGTTGAGTTTTTCAGTGTACCAAGGCTTTTTAGTAAGTCCTGACTTTTGGTAACCAAATACAGGGAAGGCAGCAGTGTAACTTAATAGNTAGGCACCATTATGTATAAAGTCGTCAAAGAAAAAATCTGATATTGGCGCTTGTGGTGAGGCTGCTTTTAATGCGGGGTGTGCATTTGGTAAGGCAGCTGCAGTATAAAATCCAGGGTAAGAGATGCCAAATACACCTACTTTTCTATTGTTGTTTGACAGCTTGTTAATTAGCCAGTCTATCGTATCGTAAGTATCAGAGCTTTCATCTACAGCANCGGTATCATTCAAATCATTCCCGGGGATGTTTGGAGTGAGTGTGGTAAATTCCCCCTCGGACATATAACGACCGCGTACGTCTTGNTAAACAAGAATATATCGGTCCTTGACCAGATAATCTGAAGGCTGGCCATTGGTTTGAAAATTGTCGTGGCTTGAAGCATTGTAGCAGCTACGGTTTAATAAAATAGGGTAAGTCTTGGANGTGTCTTTTGGGGTGTAGACTAGAGTNTATAGCTTGACGCCATCGCGCATGGGTATGTTGTATGACTTTTTGGTGTAGTGCTGACGCACATAACTATCATCAACAATTTGCGCATTTAAAAATAGTGTGTTTAGCACTAAAAAAATGATNACGCAACGNTTTACCANAATGAGATATTTAGGCAGTTAAACTTTTCAAGAACCTTCNAATAACTTACTAGCATTTTGTTAGCGTTTTATGCTGAAATTACTTTGAGGTATTCTTTAAAGTTAGTNTATATGTTTTCCTCTTTGACAATATTTGGAATTATGTCTACACGCTCCATCATATTTTTGGGCTGATCCAAGAGCCCAACAAAAACAATATTAACACTTTTCTGATTTAAGTCCTTAAGCGCATCCTCCATTACATAAAGNCCCGTTTGGTCCATGTATTGCATTCTGCTTAAGCGCAAAACAACTGTTTTTGCTTTTTCTGGTATTTGTTTACACAATTCTTGAAATTCAGATGTATATCCAAAAAACAATGGCCCTTTAATATGTTTTATAAAAACTTCCTCTTTTAGATTATTAGGGAATCCTTTTTCGTCTGGCCAAGCCTCTTCCTTAAGCGGTTCAAGGTTGGAACGTTTTGCTGTAGCATCACCAATTAATTTCATAAACATTAGGCACGAAATTAACANCCCAATTCCGACAGCAAAAATAAGATCCCAAAACGTTGANAGTAAAAGAACTATTAACATTATAAGAACCTCAGAACTCAGCTTAACTGGTCCCAGTGAAATATCTTTAGGCAAAATCGGAATAGCCTTTAATCCTTTGTAATCCATAACACCAATTCCAACNGTGATTAAGATTCCGGAAAGCACAGCGGCAGGAATTTTTGAGGCGATAGGTCCCAAAGCCAATAAAATAAATAACAATAGAATACCGGCAATCATTCCAGAAAGTCTTGTTTTACCACCAGAGTTAATATTGACCACTGTACGTATTGTAGCTCCAGCACCAGGAATCCCTCCAAATACTGCAGCGATACTGTTTCCAATCCCTTGGCCGACTAATTCTTTATTTGAGTTATGTTTAGTCTTGGTCATATTATCAGCGACAACGCTTGTAAGCAATGAGTCAATCGCACCAAGTAACGAAAGGGTAAATGCTGTAATTATGTAAGGGCTAATGCTTCTAAAACTAAAACTTGAAAACATCTCTAGCTGGGGAATTGGAAGACCTTCAGGAATTTTTTCAATAGGTGTGTAGTCTAGGCCAAATAATATCGCCCCTGCTGAGACAACTACTAATGCAACAAGAGTACTTGGCACAGCGGTAGTAATACGTTTAAAGCCGTATATTATAAATATAGTTGCTAAAGAAAGTAGAAGCTCAAGAAAATTAATATTCTTTAATGCATTTGGGAGTGTTTTTATTGCTCCAATTGTCCCGGAGGCTTCCTTTGCTGCCAATGTTTTGGCCTCGGCTAATATGTCCGCTTCATTTATTCCAATTGCCCTGTCAATAGTTTTATTTAAATCATCTACTTTCATTACGTCTTCACCAATCTCTTCTTTCAAAAGCTTTTCAATAATCACCTCTTTNCCTTGTGTTTTGAATTGGTTAACATATTCAGCATCATTTTTTGGAGCATATCCAAGAGTTGGTTGAATTTGTGTCAATAAAATAATTAAACCTATCGCCGTCATAAACCCAGAAACAACAGGGTAAGGTATATATCTTATATATTTTCCTAAACCTAAAAAGCCAAGACCAATTTGCATTAAACCGGCTAATAGGAAAACCATTAGAATTGAAGGTAATGCTTTGCTAACATCTCCGTCATTGGCAGCGACTATTCCAGCGATGATAACCATGCTAACGGCAGTCATAGGTGCTGTCGGCCCAGAAATTTGAGTATTAGTACCACCAAAAAGAGCNGCAAAGAAACTGATAAAAATTGCACCATATAAACCAGCGCTAGGGCCAAGTCCGGAAGAAACACCAAAGGCTAATGCTAATGGTAAGGCAA
This sequence comes from Formosa sp., assembly GCA_002698705.1. Taxonomy (GTDB): domain Bacteria; phylum Bacteroidota; class Bacteroidia; order Flavobacteriales; family Flavobacteriaceae; genus UBA3537. The sequence goes on from NZZM01000012.1 coordinate 14,050, forward strand.
CAACTCCAGCAGTAATTCCACCAAAAGCGTCNCCTTTAATATTTGAAAAAAGCTTGTTCATAGTTTTNTAAATAAAAAAATCAAATTTAATGAATTACTACAATNAACACAATTAAAAGAATGTTAAAGAACCTTGAAGGTATTTGACGGCAACCAACCTGTTTTACCGTCTTTGAGTTTAATTTTTGTCCATAACTGAAAGGAGTCTAATAATTGCATTTTGGTCCCTTCATGAAGAACAATAACAGATTCACTTTTCAAATTTGGCTCTACTTTGAGCTGGGCTTCTTGTGAAAAAAGAATTGCAAAATTTTCTTTTTTAGAAACAATATTTTTTTGCTCCATCGCAAAATAAGACGCTGTAAGCATTANAAAGGAGAAAAATACTAGGACAAAAAAGACACGCTTTTTACGCACAGCATATGACAAATAATATCCGATGAACAATCCTACGAACAAGATCATAAAACTAATGCACATTAACGCCCAGCCATCTAAGCTAAATATATTTGTGATTTTGTTTAATATATTTAAAACCCCCAACTCTGGGACCTCATCAATTTCATCAATAGTCATCTTTCTGGCAAAACCCAAGTTATTTAAGATATCAGAATCGCCAGGGTCAAGGATTAGTGCTTTTTCATAATAATACACACTTGGACCAACTTTGTTTTGTTTATAATAGCTGTTAGCTAAATTGTAATACAGTTCTGATGAATTAAAGCCACTATTTAAAATCTCTTCGTATACTTTTACGGCAGAAGCATAGTCTCCTGAGTTGTAAAAAGCATTTCCTTCATCAAATTTTGTGATATCTTGAGAAGCCCCCAAGAAACTAATTAATAGAAAAATTAAAATTAATCTCTTCATGTTAGTTTAGTTGTTTGTCTAAGTTGCTTATAACTTTTAACGCAACATTAAAATCGCGCTTCATATCAGAGGTTAAAAGTGGCGTATAGCGCGCCAATTCACAGGCCTCTAAAAGCTTCAAAAAGCTTGCAATATCAGCAGTTAAAACGCCCATANCCTTAAGAAGGGTGAAAATATAATCCTTGCTAAACTCACTAGTTTCTAGCTTAAGCTTTGCCTTAAGATAGTTGTGTAATGCCCGCTCTAATGCTACATAAAAAGATTCTTTATTACCAATGTTTTTTTTAGCTTCACCGAGGTATCTACGTGCTAATTTATTGTTTCTTCTAATTTTATTACCTTCATAATCTAGAGCTCTTCTGCCTTGTTTTTTCGTGTATAATATTATAACAGGAATTAATAATAAAGGNGTTAAAAATGCGAACCAGAACAACTTACTTCCATAAAATAAAGGTTTGTTTTTAGGCTCAAGATTTGTAGACGTTTTAAAAGAGGAAAACTTATTAATNTCCAAATNTTTGGCNTTGTAGTCCTCTCTTACCGATGTTGTATTGTTCGCTAATTTTTCANTTGGGTTTTGTTTAATATTTATAACAAGTTGGNCAGATTTAATAGTCTTNTAAGTCTCAGATGNNACATCAAAATAAGAGAAGTCAATTGCGGGAATTGGATATTGACCTAATTCATTAGCAACAATTGTATAATTATCTTTTATGGTCCCCCTTGTCCCAGACACTGACACACTTATTTTTTCAGAGTGTTCAGGCTCATAAACTTCAAGAGCGGCCGGTATAATTGGCTTTGGAAGCTCAAATAGCTTTAAGTTCCCCTTTCCGGAAACTTCTAAGTTTAAATTAAAGGCCTCTGTCGCATTTAGACTATATTTGGACGGAGTTACTGTAAAATTAAATTCCCCAACAGCCCCTGAAAAGTTTGGAGGGCGCCCTTTTTTGGGAAGAGGCTTTACCTTTATTATTCTTCGCCCTGCCGTTACCGTTCTACTTGTAGTTGTAGTCACTTGTCTGCCAAAAATATCCCTTCTGCTCGAAGGAACCTCCACACTAACATCTAAGGTTAGCGGTTCAAGCGAGAGCTCACCTGTTTTTTGAGGATAAAGAAGAGTTTTTTTAAGTATCACATAGCGATAGCTTTCTCCCTTGTAGAGACCCTCTTTCACAGAAAGACCCTTAACACTAATGTTTTGACTCCAAAAATCATTATATCTTGGCGTATCAAGTTCATTCCAGTTTCGAACCCCTGTGTTTTCGGCAACATAAAGTTTATAAACGACAGAAACTGCTTCGTTNAGNTATGGGTTAGATTTAGATACTTCAGCGACTAAGTGGATGCTTTCTGATGCAATGTATTCAGGATCGTTAGGATCTTTAGGCTTATCAATAGCTGCTGTAACAGTAATTATAATTGGGGAAGTTTTATAAATTTCTCCGTCAACATTAATTGTAGCTTGACCAATTGTGAAAGTTCCTCTTTTTGTTGGGGCTAGAAAGTAGGTGTAGCTTTTCGAGTAGCTTCTGACACCGTTAATCCATGAGTTGCTTATAGATTGACTTGGCCCCCCAGCAACTTTGAAATTTTCAAAGCTTGGCGCTGTAAAATTGTCCCCATCTTTATTCATGTTGAAGTCAATTTGAAGACGCTCATTAACACCAAGAGTTGTTTTGCTAGCTTTTGCTTTAAAATCAACTTGTCCCACCAAAATGTTAANGCTCAATATAATAATATATAGCAATTTAAATCTCATAGATTACCAATCCTTGTCTGTTTTAACTTTCACTCCTTTGGATTTAGAAGCATTTATTTTTTCTTGAACTTTATTTTCTTCATTATTCATTGCCTCAAGCAAATTTTTAACTTGCTGAGGGGATAGTTTACCTTCTTGCGGTGTGTTTTTCCTGTCCTCTTGCTTACCTTTATCATCTTTTGGGCTTCCATCGTCTTGCTCTTGATCTTTACCGCCATCGGAGTCTTTTTTTTCTTCTTCCTCCTCTTTATTTTTTTGGTCTTTGTCTTGTTCGTTGTCGCTATCTTTTTTGTCTTCGTTTTCTTTGTCTTCTTTTTTGTCTTGTTCTTTCTCGTCATTTTTATCGTCACCGCCACCTTCTTCTTCAGCGCATTCTTGGGCAAGAGCTAAATTATAACGTGTTTCATCGTCTGATGGATTATTCCTTAATGCGTTTTTGAAGGCCTCAACAGCTTTTTTACAATCTTTATTTATCATCAGAATATTTCCAATATTATGGAACGCATGGTGCTTTTCTAGTTTTGTACCATTTTTAGTNGACTCTATTAATCGGGCTAGAGCCTCGTCATACAGCTCGACATTATAATAAGCTCTACCTAAATTATATGATCCCTTAGCGTTAGTAGGATTTTCTGACAACGCTGATCTGTATTTTTTTTCNGCACCAATAAAAGATTCCTCAACAACATTATTGCCCTCAAAGACATATTGATTTGAGCGCTTTATTATATTCTCTGAACTTTGGCCTACTAAATGCAAACTAGTTAGTAGCAAAATACCCATTAATAGCTTTTCAGTAAGTTTTTTCAAATATAAGAAGCAATAAGCTTTTTTATTAATCATAGGTTTTCATTAAATAAATTTAGTCGCTTTAGCCAAGCTGTTTTTCGCTCTAGTAAAAATACATCCAAAATTAAAAAGAAAAGGCCAAGTCCCAAAAACCATTGAAATTGATCTTCATATTCTGAAAATTCTTTAGCCTCAAACTCTTTTTTGTCCAACGAGCTGAGAACTTCACTAACTTCTTCCAAGACCTTTTTTGTACTAACGCCATCAATAAAGGAACCATTTCCTTTACTAGCGATTTCTTTAAGAGTTTTAGAATTAAGTCTGGTGATCACAGTTTCCCCTTTTGAATCTTTTTTATAGCTCATTACTATACCATTTTTCTTTAGAGGAATTGGACCGCCTTTNTCACTACCAACNCCAATAGTAAAGATTTTAATACCCTCATTTGCCGCCGCCTCTGCGACATCAGTACTGAGATCATTGTGGTCCTCTCCGTCGGAAATTATNACCAACACACGATTAGTTTGTTCATCGTCATTGAAATATGTTCGTGATAGTTGAATAGCTTCATCAATAGCAGTTCCTTGAGACGAAAGCATATCCGTGTTAATATTTTGAAGAAACATTTTTGCTGCCGCATAATCAGTGGTTATTGGTAATTGCGGAATAGCTTTGCCGGCGTAAGCAATAATTCCAATTCTATCACTAACAAGATTATTGATGATTTGTGCTGTTAATTGTTGGGCTTTTTCCAACCTGTTTGGNGCAATATCCTCAGCCAGCATACTTTTAGAAACGTCTATAGCAAAAACAATATCAACGCCTTCTCGTTTAACAGTTTCGAGCTTTGTGCCTAATTTTGGATTAACAAGGGCAACAATAAAACACAAAACCGCAAGTGACAGAACGATTACTTTAAGTACAGCCTTAAATGTTGACTGCTCAGGACTGAGGTGATTTAATAATTTATTTTTAGAAAATGCTTTTTTTGTTTTTTTTCTCCATAACATTGTCCACATGAAAAGCATTGCCATTACAAGCAGAAGNAATAGCAGCCAAAACCAAAAATCTTCTTCTAATTGAAACATATTATATAAAACTTCTTAAAATACTATTACGAATTAAAAACTCAAACATTAGCAACCCTAAGGCCCACAATACCAAAGGACGAAACTTTTCTTCGTAATTGTAATATTTAAATTCTTCAATATCTGTCTTTTCTAAACGGTTAATTTCATCGTAAATTTCNTCTAATTTTTTATTATCAGTAGCCCTAAAATATCTTCCCCCTGTTTCTTTTGCAATCTCTTTGAGTAATTTTTCGTCAATTTCAACCTTAATTCTAGCATATTGAAATTTACCGTTTTTTAGCGCCACTGGTGACAACGCTGTGCCGTTGCTCCCAAGTCCAATTGTGTATGTTTTAATTCCGTATTCAACAGCTAATTCGCTTGCCGTTTTCGGATCAATAAACCCAGAATTATTAACACCATCGGTTAATAAAATAATTATTTTACTTTTNGTTTTACTGTCTTTAATCCTGTTTATTGCAGTTGCAAGCCCCATGCCAATAGCAGTTCCACCTGTTATAACTGTATTATACTTGATATCATTCATTGATTTTAACACAATACCTTTATCGCTTGTGATTGGAGTCCTTGTATAACTCTCGCCAGCATACTCTACAAGACCTATTCGGTCATTGGGCCTTCTGGCTATGAATTTACTGGCGACATTTTTTAGGGCCTCTAAGCGGCTTGGCTTTAGATCTTTTGCCAGCATACTCGCAGACACGTCTATAGCCATAATAATATCAATTCCACGAGTAGTTTTTGTTTTTGTTGAAACATCAACGGTTTGTGGGCGTGCCAGTGCTGTAATGATTAGCCCAACTGCTAAAAGCCTAGTAAAAAACAATAGATGCTTTAGTATTGACCATATACGGCTTTGATTTGAAAACCCTTTTAAAGAGGAAATTTTTAAATCTGCATTTTGTTGCTTGTTTTTTGCCACATACCAAACCACAAGTACCGGGATTATTAATAATAACCAGAAAAAGACGCTGTGTGTAAATTCTATTTCTTTTAGCATTTATTCTTGATTTAGTTTTACAAGCTCTACCGAGCTTAATATACGATCAGACATTTTTACTGTATAATCGTTTTGCGAATCCCACACAAGGATCAGTTGTTGAACAAGGTTTTTTGCAGAAAAGCCAAGTATGACAAATTCAGCATCGACGACTAAGTTATCATTAAAGATAAAGTTTGTTTTGCCAAAAGTTTTTAGCCCCTGCTGTCCATTAGCAGTTATAAATTGTTCATTTTTTGGAATCATATTCGTAGCCCCCTGCTCCCCTAAATAGGTTAGCTCGGACTCTGCTATTTTTAAAAGTTCTTGAGCAGCCTCATCAGGCTCTTTGATNTCTTCTTTGCTTTTAATTTTTGAACTTTTAACAATAATTCTGAGGGGTGTGTTTTTTTGTTTTAAGCTAAACACTTTGGTTTTTAAAGCAGGGTTGTTTTTTTGAAGACCATTAATACTATCACGTTCTAAAACTATTGGGGTTTCTAAAGAAATCCCAGGTGATCCGTATTCACTATAAATCCACTTTTTTTCTAATAACAACTTACTAGGGTTAAACAACACGGTATCGATTACAGCTTTGAAGCCAAAATAGGATCCTGTTGCTAAAAATATTAAGNCCACCAAAGNGACAGCACTTAGGCTAAGACGTTTAATACGTTTTCGTTTCTTCTTTTTTTGCATTAGAGCCTGATATTCTAAAGTTTTTTCTAATTCTTCATCTGTAGGCTCAGGAAGCCCTGTTTTAACACTATCAATTTCTTGAGCGACAACCTGCTTGTCCATTCGAATAATTTCAAATCCAGGGGTTGCCTTTGCAAATTTCACAAGGTCAGCTCTTTTTAGAGTTAATTCGATGTTCTTTAGAGTTTCATCACTTATATCAATCTTTTCAGAGTCTCTAATCTTCTTAAGATTGTGTAATAGCTCTTCAGTCGTACTTTCTAGTGACTGGTCGTATACTTTTTCATTGAGGTATTGCCNTAGAATATAAGTGAGCTTAGAGTAAAAATCTTTTACTGACTTATCCTCAAAGTGTGTTTTTTCGTTTAATTTATCTAAGGCAATTANCGCTTGATCATATGCCGGNAGGGCAGCAATTTTTTCCGTTTCTGAAAGTGTTTTTTTCCGCANNAAAAAAAGATATAANGCTANACAAATACAAATAAAAGCTAAGGATATCGCTAATTTATATTTATCCCATATTGAGATTTCATTAGCAACTTCTATGATAGGCTTGACACCAAAAAGTTTTTGTTTAGTTGTGTCAGTTTTTACGTTAAGCACATTAATAATAATTGAGTCAGAGAGAAAAGTTTTGTCTCCTACTAATACTTTTTGACCTGGTATAGTATATGTACCAGAGTCAAATTGGGTCAGCCCGTATTTTCTAATTAGCCTCAAACTAAGATCCTTGTATGTTGTATCTATTTTATAGCTCTCAAGGACCTCCATAGAACCAAATGATTTTGCGTCAGGAAATACAACAGCTACCGTGCTATCAACCTCAACCTCAAGGCTTAATAATAGTTCTTGTCCAATTTTGATTGAAGTAGAGTCAACGGCTGTCTTTATTTGAGCATTAGTGACTAAGCAAAAAAGCAAAGAGCTAAATAACACTAAAGAGTGTCTTAGCGTGATTAAATATTTTATTTTTGGTTTTAGCGGCATATTATTTAACCTCTTTGTTTAAAGTAGCCCAATAATTTTTTTACATAACTTTCGTCTGTAGCACAGCTTAGAAATCCGGAGCCAGATTTTTTAAAACTATCCTCAAAATAGTTTAATTTNCCCCGATGATAGCTAGCGTATTGACCNCTAACACGCTTTGAGCTGGTATTGACTAAAACCGACCTTCCCGTCTCTTGATCAACCATTTGCACCACCCCTAGGCTCGGTATTTGAACTTCATTTTTATCGTAAATTCTCACACCTGTTATATCGTGTTTTCTGGCTACAATCTTTAAATTCTGAATATAGTCTGAATCCATGAAGTCTGATATTAAAAANACAATTGCTTTTTTCTTCATAACACTTGCTATAAATCGAAGGGCTTCAGTAATATTCGTTTCTTTATTTTCCGGCCTGAACTCTAACAATTCTCTAATAATTCTTAAGACATGTGAGCGCCCCTTTTTAGGCGGTATGTAAAGTTCAACTTTATCAGAAAAGAGTACTAATCCAATTTTATCATTATTCTGCGTTGCAGAAAAAGCAAGAGTGGCAGCAATTTCTGTTACAAATTCATTCTTTAATTGTTTNTGTGTTCCAAACTCTTTTGAGCCTGANACGTCCACAATAAGCATCATAGTAAGCTCCCTTTCTTCCTCAAAAACNTTGACATGAGGATCATTATACCTAGCAGTCACGTTCCAGTCGATATTTCTGACATCGTCTCCATAATGGTATTGACGAACTTCTGAGAAAGTCATTCCCCTACCTTTAAATGTTGAGTGGTACTCACCACCAAAGACATGATCAGAAAGCCGACGCGTCTTTATTTCAATTTTACGAACTTTTTTTAATAATTCTTTAGTGTCCATTAACGTTGTTTGTAGGAGTAAAAAAAAGGATTAAATCTATATGAGAGTTGCCCTTATGGCACTTCAATTACGTTAACAATTTTATTTATAATGTTTTCAGAGGTTATATTTTCTGCTTCAGCTTCATAGGTAATACCTATACGGTGTCGGAGGACGTCCAAAACAACCGCCCTCACATCTTCAGGGATTACATATCCGCGACGCTTAATAAAAGCATAGCATTTTGCGGCAGTTGCAAGGTTAATACTGCCCCTAGGGGAGGCTCCAAATGAAATTAAAGGGTTTAATTCGGATAAGTTATAGCGCTCTGGGTAGCGCGTAGCAAAAACGATATCAAGAATATATTTTTCAATTTTTTCGTCCATATAAACTTCTCTAACTGCCTTTTGGGCATTTAAAATTTCTTTGACACTAACTATTGGCTTAATTTTTTCAAAAGCACCTTTCAAGTTGGCACGAACAATTTGTTGCTCATCCTCTAATNTNGGATAGTCAATTACAGTTTTTAACATAAAACGATCCACCTGAGCTTCTGGAAGTGGGTACGTNCCTTCTTGTTCNACTGGGTTTTGAGTTGCCATAACTAAAAAAGGTTTATCNAAAATAAAGGTTTCATCTCCAATGGTTACTTGCTTTTCTTGCATAGCTTCCAATAATGCGGATTGAACTTTTGCAGGNGCACGATTAATTTCATCTGCTAATACAAAATTGGCAAAAATAGGNCCCTTTTTAATTGTGAAGTCATTCGCTTTCATGTTGTAGATAAGCGTCCCAACAACGTCGGCCGGTAGCAGATCTGGAGTAAATTGAATACGGCTGAAATTACCTGAGACCGCTTGAGAAAGCGTATTTATAGCTAATGTTTTTGCAAGCCCAGGAACCCCCTCAAGCAGTATATGCCCTTGTCCTAATAGTCCGATCAGTAAGCGCTCAATCATGTGCTTTTGCCCTATTATCACTTTGTTTATTTCAAGAGTGAGAAGATCTATAAAGGCGCTTTGTTTTTCAATTTTTTCATTGATTTTTTTGATATCAATAGTTTGAGACTGTTCTTCCATTTCAGTTTTTTTTAATTGGNGCGGAATTCACCGCAAATAATAGGATTAAATAATTTTAAAAATCAGATAAAAATATAAAATATTTTTTTGTTTTTTTAAACATAAAAAATCATGCCAAAATCAGTCAAGATCTTTGAAAGTTTAACAACCTTAATATTATAAATCAAATTTAATTCCTTGAGCTAAAGGTAAATCTGTTGTGTAGTTTATTGTGTTAGTTTGTCTTCGCATATAAATTTTCCAAGCATCGCTTCCAGATTCGCGACCGCCACCGGTATCTTTTTCACCGCCAAAAGCGCCTCCAATTTCAGCTCCAGAAGTCCCAATATTTACATTAGCTATACCACAATCACTACCGCTTTGAGATAAAAATAATTCAGCATCTCTCAAATTATTAGACATTATCGCAGAGGAAAGCCCCTGTTTAACATTATTTTGAATTTCAATAGCATTTTCAATCCCGCCCTTATATTTAATAAGGTAGAGCACTGGCGCAAAGGTTTCGTGCTGAACAATTTTATAAGTATTTTCTGCCTCTGCAATCGCGGGCTTTACATAACATCCACTTTCATACCCTTCACCGCTGAGAACCCCCCCAGGGACAATAACGCTGCCACCCTCTTCAACTACCGCATCAAGAGCACGCAAGTAATTTCCAACAGCATCTGAATCAATAACTGGCCCAACGTGATTTTGTTCGTTTAAAGGGTTACCAATTCGTAGCTGGCTGTAAGCGTCTTTTAAAGCTGATTTTACACTTTCATACATTGATTCGTGCACTATTAAACGTCTTGTAGAGGTACANCGCTGGCCTGCAGTTCCCACAGCGCCGAAAACAGCGCCTATAATAGTCATTTTTATGTCTGCGTCTGGAGTTACAATTATGGCATTGTTTCCTCCTAATTCAAGAAGTGACTTTCCAAGTCGCTCTCCAACGGTCTTAGCAACAATTTTCCCCATTCTTGTAGACCCNGTGGCCGAAACTAGAGGAATGCGCGTATCTTTTGATAAAAGCTCACCGATTTTATAATCTCCATTGATAAGGCACGATATGCCTTCTGGAAGATTGTTTTGTGCAAATACGTCTGCAGCTATTTTTTGACATGCAATACCACATAAAGGAGTTTTTTCTGATGGTTTCCAAACACAAACATCTCCACAAATCCAAGCTAATGCAGTATTCCAAGCCCATACAGCAACAGGGAAGTTAAATGCAGAAATAATCCCGACTATCCCAAGAGGATGGTATTGTTCATACATTCTGTGCCCAGGCCTTTCAGAGTGCATGGTTAATCCGTGCAATTGACGAGANAGGCCTACCGCAAAATCACATATATCAATCATTTCTTGAACTTCTCCTAAGCCCTCCTGTAAACTTTTACCCATTTCATAGGAAACTAATTGCCCCAAAGGGTTTTTTAAAACTCTGAGACGCTCGCCGAACTGTCTTACAATTTCACCCCTCTGTGGAGCAGGCATTAGCCGCCAAGTCTTAAAGGCTGACATCGAGACAGCCATTACTTCATTAAATTCTTCACTCGTTGTAGTAGAAACAGACCCAATTTTCTTTCCATCAACAGGTGAAAAAGATTCTATATCTTTTCCAGATGACATCCACTTAGATCCTGTCGAAGTTCCAGCGTTGTGAGGTTTAATACNGAGTTCTTTTAATGCCGCCTTTATGTTCATTGATTTTGTCATAATTATTTGTGATTTATTAGATGGGATGTAAAGTTAAGTTAAATTTTGCACCCCTACCATTTTGTAAATGGGTTTTGGCATAATTGTGAATTATAGTACTTTTTAATTCCTGTGATTTCCTTTCCAAGCCATTTTGGTTTTTCAAAAGTATCTTCTTCGCTATTTAATTCTATCTCAGCAATATTAAGCCCCTCATTAATCCCTTTAAATATATCGATTTCAAAAAGGCGCCCTTTGTAATTTACTTTATATCGGGTCTTTACAATTTTATTTGCCAAACAAAGAGTCATAAGTTCGTTTGCCTCTTTAATGGGTAATTCTTTTTCCCATTCAAGTCTGCTTAAACCATTTTTTGACGCTCCCCCCTTTATTGTTAAATAGCCCATATTATTGCTAATACGTAAACGAACTGACCTGCTGGGGTCTGTACTTAGATAGCCCTGAACAATATTATATTTTGATGATATATTTTGTTTAAAGCTATTTGAGGTGATTAAAAATTTACGTTCGATTTCTCTTTTCAATGCAGTATGTTATTTTAAGCCTTAAATTTACAGNATGTTGGACAATTTACCAATTCGAAAGATCATTCATGTAGATATGGATGCGTTTTACGCTTCAGTAGAACAAATGGACAACCCCGAACTAAAGGGACTCCCTATAGCGGTTGGGGGCTCTAGCGTTCGAGGAGTTGTTAGTGCGGCAAGTTATCAGGCAAGAAAGTTTGGAGTTAGAAGCGCCATGGCTGGAGTTTTGGCTAAAAAGCTATGCCCAAAATTAGTTTTTGTAAAACCCAGATTTGATCGATACAAGCAGATATCTTCTAGAATACGCAATATTTTTTTAGACTATTCAGATTTGGTTGAACCTCTTTCTTTAGATGAAGCTTACATTGATGTTACTGATAATAAAAAGCAGATTCATAGCGCTAGTAGAATTGCTACTGAAATAAGATCTAGGATAAAAACAGAAATTGGATTAACCTCGTCAGCAGGAATTTCTATAAACAAATTTGTAGCCAAAGTGGCTAGTGACTACAATAAGCCGGATGGCCAAAAGACTGTTCCCCCAGAAGAGGTTATATCTTTTTTGCATGGATTAGACATTCGTAAATTTCACGGAATAGGAAAGGTAACAGCCAAGAAAATGTATAATTTAGGAATTTTTACAGGAAGTGATTTGGGCTCTAAGTCAGAAGCATTTTTGAAGGAAAATTTTGGGAAATCTGGAGTATATTTTCACTCTATTTCACAAGGGAAACATTTTAGCCCCGTCAAGCCTAACCGTATTCGAAAATCACTGGCTGCAGAAAGAACATTTTCAAATAATTTATCTAGTGAGATTTTTTTAATTGATAAATTAGATCAAATTTCGGATGAGGTGTCAAGCCGATTGATGAATAATCATATTGCAGGAAAAACAATCACATTGAAGATTAAGTATAGCGATTTTACTCTTCAAACTCGGTCTAAGACCTTTCCTTATTTTATTTCGTCAAAAGAGGTTATTTTAGAACATTCAAAGGCACTTCTTTTTCAAGAAAAACTGCATAATTCGGTTCGTCTTGTTGGGATCTCAATAACTAATTTAAACACAGAAAAAAACAGTGAAGATAAACCAAAGAAAGACATTTCCTTTCAGCTAAAGCTTGAATTTTAGAAAGGCCTAAATTTTTACTTCAGATACGCGAAGTGTATTTACCATTCCCTTTTTTTCAAGAGGCATAGCCGCCAAGCTAATTACCATATCCCCTGTTTTTAAATACCCTTTTTTAACAGCCATTTTATTAATATCCTCAAGGGTTTCGTCTGTTGACACAAATTTATCATAAAAAAATGCACGAACTCCCCAAAGTAGGTTTAACTGAGTGATTATTCTTTTATTTGATGAATATACCAAAATATGGGCTTGTGGCCTCCAAGCTGAAATTTGAAAAGCAGTATAACCACTATTGGTCAGTGTGGTTATGCCTCGTGCATTTATTTGATTGGCCATGTGTGCTGCGTGGTAACAAACTGATTTTGTAATATATCTTTTAGTTTTAATATAGGGGTGTTTTTGGGGCACATTTATTAAATCTGAATTTTCCACAGTTTTAATAATATCTGACATTTTTTTTATGACTTCNACAGGATATTTACCTACAGATGTTTCGCCAGAGAGCATAACTGCATCTGCACCATCCATAACAGAATTTGCAACATCATTTACTTCAGCTCTGGTTGGTGTTAAACTTTCAATCATGGATTCCATCATTTGTGTTGCAATAACTACAGGAATTCTTGCACTTTTTGCCTTAAGAACAAGCTCTTTTTGAATAAGAGGCACTTCTTGTGCTGGTATTTCTACACCAAGGTCTCCTCTTGCAACCATTAATCCGTCACAAGATTTTACAATTTCATCAATGTTTTTAACAGCCTCAGGTTTTTCAATCTTTGCAATGATTGGAATTTTATAGTCGCTATGTTTTGAAATTATANCCTCAAGCTCATTTAAATCTTTTGGGCNTCGGACAAAAGATAATGCAATCCAGTCTACATGTTGAGAAATGGCAAAAAGAGCATCTTTTTTGTCTTTTTCAGTCAAGGCGGGTTGAGAAATATTGGTGTTAGGCAGATTAACCCCTTTGTTAGATTTCAGCGCCCCCCCTTGAATTACTTTTGCCTTAACTTCACTTGTTTTGTTTGTAGAAAGAACTTCAAAAATGAGCTTTCCGTCATCTAACAATATTCGCTCTCCAGGGCTTGTNTCTTTAGGNAAGCGATTGTATGTCATAAAAACTCGCTCTTTGCTGCCTTCGAACCTTTCACCAGTAACAAAGACTATTTCATCTCCAGGCTCTATCACTACACCCTCAGCCATAACACCAATCCTCAATTTGGGCCCCTGTAGGTCAGCAAGAATTGCAGCGTTATAACCATGCTCTTTATTAATTTGTTTTATTAGTTTTATGTTTTTTTCTACATTGTCATAATCTGCATGTGAAAAATTGANTCTAAAAACATTTACACCTGCTGAAACCAATGCTAACAAAATTTCTTTTGTGTTAGTGGACGGGCCTAAAGTGGCAACAATTTTTGTTTTCTTTCTTTTGTACGACATTAACTCAGTATTAAGTGTTCTTTTGTTTTTAGTTCATGAATATTAATTTCATAAACCATTTTGATTTGAGGAATTTTATTAAGATTNAATAGTATTTTACTTTCTTTTATGCCTCCACTAATTTTCAGCAAATAACCAGCAGAGGAGTGTTCTTCAAGAAATGATACTGTTTTAATATTTTTTTCATTTTCATTTGAAAACAGCCCTTCCCCTAGGATTTTAGATTCAATTTGACAATTATTTTTTATTAAATTCCACATTACTTCCATTGATAAATCGTTCCATTCAAAAAGAGGAAAAACGCCCTCCTGTTGTTCGTTAAAATCAATGTCTAATTTTTTACGCCTTAACCGGGTTTTTAATTGCAAGTTTATGGCGTGGACTAAGCGATAATCTTCAAGATCTGAATGAATGGCATAAAGTTGATAATCTACATCTTGAAAGTCATCCAAAGNTAGCTTATGTATCGCCATTATTAATTTATAATATTATGTAAATATAGATATAAAAGTACAATTGCAAAGATATAGAAAAGCTCTTGCGGATTGATTTATAAAAGAAAGAATTATTTCCCCTTTTTAGAATTGAACTTTGTCTTGTAGGGCAAAATAAGACCTTTGACTTGCTTTTTCTTCAGCTTTTTTTCTTGATGTAGCTCTTGCTTTAGCCATTTCGACCCCATCTATCTTCAAACTTGCACTGAAATGTTTTAGCTCTTCAGCTCCTTCATCTTCGTTGCAAGAAAAAAAGAATTCCTTTTTTTCTTTTTGACACCATTCAATTATCAAGCTTTTATAACTAATGATTTTTCCTTCAAGCAATGAAATATTCACATGTGGATTAATAATCTTGTTATAAACAAACTCATTGCAACCCTTAAAACCCTTATCCAGAAAGACGGCACCAATAAGAGATTCTAACAGGTTTCCGTGAGTGTTTTCACTGAGTTTGGAATGCTTTATATTTGACCTCATTAGCGACAATAACTTTAGGNCCTTTCCGATTTTATTAAGATGATCTCTACTGACAATTTTAGAACGCATTTTTGTAAGATAGCCCTCGTCTGCATTTGGAACAGTGATGTAAAGGTGCTGAGCTATAATTGTACTCAGAACAGCATCACCTAAATATTCCAATCTTTCATAACTGAAAGCATTACCATTTTCGTCTCTTAAATTTTTTGAAGGGTGGGTAAGAGCTCTTTGATAGTAATTAAGTTTTTTGGGTCTAAATCCTATAATTTTTTCTAAGCCCGAAACGAAAGATTTGTTTTCACCTGACTTGAATATTTTCTTTATAAAGCTCAAAATTTTATTTAGCTTATTTTCTTAAATACAATACAGGCATTGTGGCCGCCAAAGCCAAAAGTATTACTCATAGCTACATTGACTTCTCTTTTTTGAGCTACATTAAGTGTGAGGTTAAGTTCAGGGTCAATATTATCGTCATGATTTTCATGGTTTATCGTTGGCGGAACAATACCATACTGCATTGTCATAATAGAAGCAATAGCCTCAATAGCTCCAGCAGCTCCTAAGAGGTGGCCAGTCATAGATTTGGTAGAATTAATATTAATATTTTTTGCGTGNGCACCGAAAACTCGACTGATTGCTTTAAGCTCTGCAACATCTCCTAAAGGAGTTGAAGTTCCGTGNGTATTGATTGCGTCTACATCTTCAGCATTTAATCCCGCATCTGCTAAGCAATTTTTCATCACCGCAGTCACACCGATACCATCTGGGTGAGGCGCTGTCATGTGGTGGGCGTCTGATGAAAGCCCNCCCCCTACAAGTTCTGCATAAATATTTGCACCACGTGCTACGGCGTGTTCGTACTCTTCAAGGACAAGAGCTCCAGCTCCCTCTCCAAGCACAAAACCATCACGAGATGCATCAAATGGCCTAGAGGCTGTTTTAGGGCTTTCATTTCTGGTAGAAAGTGCATGCATGGCATTAAATCCACCGACTCCAGCTTCATTTATGGTGGCCTCACTTCCTCCCGTAATAATCATATCACAATGACCTAAGCGGATGTAATTTAAAGAATCTATTATTGCATTAGCTGAGGAGGCGCAAGCTGAAACAGTCGTGTAGTTAGGCCCCATAAACCCATGCTTAATGGAAATATTAGCCGGAGCAATATCAGCAATCATTTTTGGNATAAAAAATGGATTAAATCTTGGAGTTCCATTTCCAGTAGCAAAGTTGGAGACTTCAGTTTGAAAAGTATCGATACCTCCAATTCCAGCACCCCAAATTACCCCTACNCGAAGTTTATTAATTGAATCTAAATTAATTTTTGCATCCAATATTGCTTCATCTGAGGCGACCATGGCATATTGTGCGAACTTATCTGTTTTTCGTGCTTCTTTTCTGTCAAAAAAATTCGAGACATCGTAGTTTTTTAGCTCACAGGCAAATTTTGTTTTGAAGTGCTCGGTTTCAAATGCGGTGATAGGAGCACAACCACTTTTACCTGCGACTAATGCATTCCAAAACTCATCTTTGGTATTGCCTATNGGCGTTAAAGCGCCCAGACCTGTAACAACAACNCGCTTTAGTTCCATAAAATTAGGAGGGATTTCTATTTTGCAGCTTCTATGTAAGAAATTGCTTGGCCAACAGTAGCTATATTTTCTGCTTGGTCATCTGGTATTTGAATGTCAAATTCTTTTTCAAATTCCATTATTAATTCCACAGTATCCAAAGAATCTGCCCCAAGATCATTGGTGAAGCTTGCTTCAGTTACTACTTCGTTTTCATCAACGCCTAATTTATCAACGATAATCGCTTTTACTCTAGATGCAATGTCTGACATAATGTTTAAATTTAAGTTTTAGTTAGGTTGCAAAAATAGAAAACTTTAATTTTAATATGAGATTTTATACAAAAAATGTAAGAGTTTTTTAAATATTATAATTTTCTTCTCTGTAATTGAGTGAATTAAAATATAATTGCTTTTTTTGTAAACATATAGCACTTCAATTATTTTTATGATCAACATTGCAATTTTTGCGTCAGGCTCCGGTTCTAATGCTCAAAATATTATAACTTTTTTTAAAAATGATTCAACCATAAATATTGTTGTTATGGCGAATAATTCTAGTTCATACGTTTTAAAGCGCGCTGAATCATTAAATGTAAGTACAATTGTTTTTGATAAAAAACAATTACTAAGTAAGGATGGAGTAATTAAAACACTTCAAGAATTAAATATTGATTTTATTGTTTTGGCAGGCTTTCTATGGAAACTGCCCGTAATAATTATTAATCACTTTAAGAAAAAAATTGTAAATATTCACCCAGCGCTTTTACCAAAATACGGAGGTAAAGGGATGTATGGCATGTTTGTCCACAATTCTGTTGTANAAAATAAAGAAAAAGAATCTGGCATTACAATTCATTATGTAAATGAGAATTATGATGAGGGGGNGATAATTTTTCAAGCAAANGTTGAAGTTGAATCAACTGATACTCCAGAAGATGTAGCGTTAAAAATACATGCTTTAGAAATGAAGCACTTCCCTGTTGTAATTAAGAACTTAGTAAACGAAAATGNTTAAAAAACAAAAATATTACACTGTTTGGCTAGGACATACAATGGGTGTTTTTCAGTCATGGAAAGAGTGCCAACTACAAATTAAAAATTTCCCTGGTGCTCGCTATAAGTCTTTTCTAACAAAAGCTGAAGCGGAGAAGGCCTTTAAGGAAAAATATGAAGATCATATGAACAAAACCAAAGAAGTGTCTTCAAAAATTTCAGCACAAGAATTAAAGAAAATAGGAGTTCCAAATATAAATTCTATTTCAGTAGATGCCGCTTCAAGCGGGAATCCTGGAATAATGGAATATAGAGGAGTTAACACCCAAACCAAAAAAATATTATTTCACAATGGACCTTTTCAGAAAGGAACCAATAATATTGGTGAATTTTTAGCACTAGTACATGGTCTAGCGTATTTAAAAAAAGAAAAAAGTAATAAAATAATATACACTGATTCCAAAACAGCAATTAGTTGGGTGTCAAAAAAAAGATGCAATACCAAGGTAGTTTCATGCTTTGAAAACCAGCCTCTTTTTGAGCTTATTCATCGAGCTGAGTCTTGGCTAATTAATAATACATTTACCACTAAGGTAATAAAATGGGAAACCAAAGCTTGGGGTGAAATACCTGCAGATTTTGGGCGAAAATAAGTGCTCAGGATTACTTCATAATTTGTTTTTTTAACCCTAAATTTTGTTTAAGTTTGTTTATTAATCCTTTCTATTTTTTATGAACAAACTTTTGATAGTAGGAACCGTTGCATTCGATGCTATTGAAACTCCATTTGGTAAAACAGATAAGATAATTGGCGGGTCCGCTCCATACATTGCCTTATCAGCCTCAAAGTTTAATGTGCAAAGTGCCATTATTTCAATTGTTGGCGATGATTTTCCAGAAGAAAATTTAAAGTTTTTCCAATCGAATAATATCAACACCTCCGCTATTGAAATAATTAGTGGCGGTAAAACATTTTTTTGGAGTGGAAGATACCACAAAGACATGAACACAAGGGATACTATTACTACCGATCTAAATGTTTTAGAAAAGTTTAATCCAATCATCCCAGAAGAATATAAAAAAACGAGTGTTGTTGTATTGGGAAATCTTGCCCCTGCAAGTCAATCTGAAGTTATTTCACAACTTCTAAACCCAGAAGCTTTAATTGTATTAGATACAATGAATTTTTGGATGGATAATGCTATGGATGAGCTTTTAAAAGTTTTAAAAAAGGTTGATGTTATTACAATTAACGAAGAGGAAGCTCGACAATTAACNGGTGAAAACTCTGTAGTTTTAGCGGCAAGAAAGATTTATAANATGGGNCCAAGGTTTGTTGTAATAAAAAAGGGGGAACACGGAGTTCTTTTATTTAATGATGAAAATATATTTTCNGCACCTGCATTTCCTTTGGAAAANGTATTTGATCCAACTGGCGCTGGAGATACTTTTGCAGGAGGTTTTGCAGGGTTCTTGACAAAAACTAATGATTTCTCATTTGAAAACATGAAGCTAGCAGTCATATATGGTTCTGCTATGGCTTCATTTTCTGTTCAGAAATTTGGGCCAGAGCGCTTATTTAATCTTGAAGCAAAAGAAATTAAAAACAGGATAAAAGCTTTTAGAAATTTGACACAGTTTCAAATTGAATTTATCTCTTAAATTTATAACTTTGGATAAAATTGATATTTTTATAATATTAACCGATATACAACAACTACTCTAAAATGAGTGATGCAATAAAACACGAATGTGGGATCGCCCACATTAGGCTTTTAAAGCCATTGGATTATTATAAAAAAAAATACGGGACNGCCTTTTATGGGATAAACAAAATGTATCTCATAATGGAAAAACAACACAATAGAGGACAAGATGGTGCTGGTTTTGCAAGCGTCAAGCTTGACGTTGAACCAGGTCAAAGATACATTAGCCGCGTACGATCTGTAGCACAACAACCAATTCAAGATATTTTTTCTCAAATAAACGACAGAATAAATTCTTTGCTTGAAGCAAATCCCAATTACAGGCTGAACATTTCCAAAAATAAGCACATGGTGCCCTATATTGGCGAGGTAATGATTGGGCATGTTAGGTATGGGACCTTTGGGAAAAATAGCGTAGAAAGTGTTCATCCTTTTTTAAGGCAAAATAATTGGATGCATCGAAACCTCATTTTAGCAGGGAATTTTAACATGACCAATGTCCGTCAATTATTTAATAATTTAGTAGAAATTGGCCAACATCCAAAGGACTATACTGACACCATTACTATTATGGAAAAAATAGGACATTTCTTAGACGATGCCGTGTCAAAATTGTACAAAAAGTTAAAAAGAGAGGGTTACAGTAAAATGGAATGTTCACCCCTTATAGCAGATCGCTTGAATATAAAAAAAATTCTTAAAAAGGCGTCTAAAAATTGGGACGGAGGATACGCAATTGCAGGCATGATGGGTCATGGTGATTCATTTGTTTTTCGAGACCCAGCAGGTATTCGCCCAGCATATTACTATATGGACGAGGAAGTCGTTGTAGTTGCCTCTGAAAGNCCTGTTATACAAACAGTATTCAATGTAAATTTTGATAATGTNCATGAACTACCACCTGGNAGTGCTATTATTTCTAAGAAATCTGGGAAAACATCAGTAGACCAGATCTTAGAGCCCACAGATCGTAAAGCTTGCTCTTTTGAACGTATTTATTTCTCTAGAGGTAGTGATGCTGAAATTTATCAGGAACGCAAATTATTGGGCAAGCTAATAGTACCAGAGGTTCTNAGACAGGTTGATTACGATATTAAAAACAGTGTTTTTTCNTTTATTCCGAATACCGCAGAAACGTCATTTTATGGCATGATTGANACTGTAGAATCTTATTTAAACAAAAGGAAAACCGAAGCAATTCTGAAGGGTAANCGCTCACTNTCAGCNGAAAANGTAACACAAATTTTATCGCAACACACACGNACAGAGAAAATTGCTATTAAGGATGTTAAACTTCGTACTTTTATTACAGAGGACAGTAGTCGCGACGATTTGGTTGCTCATGTATACGATGTAACCTACGGCGTGGTAAAGCCTGAAGATAATTTAGTTATTATCGATGACAGTATAGTTAGGGGCACAACACTAAAAAAAAGTATTCTTAAAATGTTAGATCGACTTTCGCCAAAGAGTATTGTCGTTGTATCTTCCGCTCCTCAAATAAGATATCCAGATTGTTATGGCATTGACATGGCTAACTTAGAGGACCTAATTGCTTTTCAGGCAGCGTTATCTCTTTTGAAAGACAATGGAAAATCTAAATTAATTGAAAATGTTTACAAAAAATGTAAGTCTCAAGAAAATTATGAGGACTCCAGAGTTGAGAACTTTGTTAAAGAGATTTATGCGCCATTTTCCGCTGAAGACATTTCTAAAAAGATAGCAGCTCTTCTTAGTGTTGAGGGAATAAACGCAGAGGTTAAAATTATTTTTCAAACGATTCAAAACCTGCATTACGCATGTCCCAAAAATTTAGGGGATTGGTATTTCACTGGGAATTATCCAACTAATGGTGGCAACCGAGTTGTCAATCAAGCATTTATTAATTTTTACGAAGGAAAAAAAGAACGGGCATATTAGTTGATCGTATTTTAGCTAATAAATCCGTATTTCATCTAAAAGTAAGTAAGGATATTCTTTTATAATGTATATTGTAGTTACCATAACATAAGTAGGTTAAGTTCATGGTAGATTTGGGGCAAAAAAGGTGAACATCTGTTCACCTTTTTTATTTGTGAGAGGTTGGCAATTTTTCTATTTTGCAGCATTAAACTTTTTCGAAACTTCATTCCAATTTATTAGATTGAAAAAAGCATTAATATAATCTGGGCGCCTGTTTTGATAGTTTAGATAATAAGCGTGTTCCCATACATCAATTCCAAGAATTGGGGTCCCACCACATCCAATTCCAGGCATTAAAGGATTGTCTTGGTTAGGAGTTGCACATATATCTAAATCCCCACCTTCTTTTACACACAGCCACGCCCATCCTGAGCCAAATTGAGTTCCAGCAGCATTAGAAAACGCAACCTTGAAATTATCAAATGTTCCAAAGGAGTCGTTAATAGCATTCTCTAGGTCACCACATAAGACACCCTTTTCATTTGGATTTATAATTTCCCAAAACAAGCTGTGGTTATAAAAACCACCACCATTATTGCGCACTGCGTTGTTTGACATGTCAAGGCCATTTAAAATTGTATAAATATCCTTATTTTCTAAAGCTGTATTTTGTATTGCTGCATTTAGTTTTGAAGTGTATCCATTGTGGTGTTTTGAATGATGGATTTCCATTGTCTTTGCATCGATATTGGGCTCTAATGCATCGTA
>NZZM01000013.1 GCA_002698705.1 Formosa sp.
TTTTGGTCTTCTTTTTCTAGTTCTTTAGCCTTAATGCGAAGAGTTTGCTTAGCATTTTCAGTTTGAGAAAAACTATATTGTACAAATAGGTTAAAAACTAAAAGAATAATAAATTTAGACATTATTTGTTATTGCTTATCATTTGTAAAGATATAAACTTGAAACAAAATACATACCAAGCTGATTATTTCTCTGACAAATTAATTACTTTTTCTAACTTTAAATTCTCATCATTTCATTAAATTGAGTAGAATAAATTATTTTAATTTTCCATGAAAGATTCAAACGTTAATTTAATCAAGGATTTAATCAAAGTTATTGGTAAGAAATTTTTGATAACTAATAAATGGAATCAACAGCCTTATTGTAAAGGTTGGAGATATGGACAAGGAGATACCTTAGCCGTTACACTTCCTGGAACTTTATTAGAAATGTGGGATTTATTAGAAATATGTGTTTCAAATGATTTGATA
Source organism: Formosa sp. (assembly GCA_002698705.1). Taxonomy (GTDB): domain Bacteria; phylum Bacteroidota; class Bacteroidia; order Flavobacteriales; family Flavobacteriaceae; genus UBA3537. The sequence goes on from NZZM01000013.1 coordinate 474, forward strand.
ATTATAATGCAAGGGGCAAATACCGGTTTGACGGGTGGCTCAACCCCATTTGGAAGTGATTATGATCGACCAATAATTATAATTAACACAATACGCATCAAAGATATTCATTTGATAAAAAATGGTAAGCAAATTATAGGCTTAGCAGGAAGTACTCTTTTTGATTTAACAAAACAGCTGGAGCCGATCGGTAGAGAACCACATTCGGTTATCGGTTCAACTTCAATAGGAGCCTCTATTATTGGAGGAATTTGTAATAACTCTGGTGGTTCTTTAGTACAAAGAGGTCCTGCTTATACAGAAATGGCATTATACGCTAGAGTAAATAAAAATGGCAAACTAGAATTAATTAACCAATTGGGTATAAATCTAGGTTTAAAACCTAGGGAAATATTAAATAATTTACAATCTAAAAATTACTCAGAATCTGATTTTATTAAAACAAAAAATATTGCATCAGACGATCGATATCATGAAATAGTAAAAGATGTTGATTCTAATACTCCTTCAAGGTTTAACTCTGATTCTAGACTATTATATGGTGCTTCGGGATCGGCTGGAAAAATCGCTGTTTTTGCTGTTAGACTGGACACTTATGAGATGTCAAAAAAATCTCAGGTGTTTTATCTAGGTTCGAATAATCCAGACGTATTTTTCAAAATTAGAAGGGATATTTTATCAAAATTCGAAAATCTACCAATTTCAGGGGATTATCTACATAGAGATTGTTATGACGCTGCAAAAAAATATAGCAAGGATACATTTATAGTTTTAGATAAATTAGGGACTACATTTCTTCCAACACTTTTTAAATTAAAACGTAAAGTAGATTTTGTTTCAGCAAAAATGCGAATATTACCTAATAATCTTTCTGACAAGCTAATGCAATTCTTAAGTAATTTTTGGCCCAATCATTTACCGAAAAAAATGGAAAACTTTAGAGGATTATATGAACATCACTGGATTGTTGAGATGTCTGATCACGGAATTGATGAAGCTAGAATTTATTTTGATAGCTTCTTTAATCAGAATGAAGGTGATTTTTTTGAATGTAATTCTAAAGAAGGCGATAAAGCTATTTTACATAGGTTTACTGCTGCAAGTGCATTTGGACGATATTCTGTTTTAAATGACTCAAAAATAGGGGGGAACCTTTCCATGGATATTGCACTGCCTAGAAACCAAAAAAAATGGTTCGAGACTCTTCCTAAAGTAATAGACGATAAATTAGAAATGAAATTATACTATGGTCATTTATTTTGCCATGTCTTGCATCACAATTACATTGTTAAAAAGAATGTAAACATAAAAAAATTAAAAGCAGAATTACTTGAATATTATGATTCATGTGGAGCCGAATATCCAGCAGAACACAACGTGGGCCATGAATATGCATGCAAAACTTCACTTTTAAATTTTTATAAAGAATTAGACCCAACAAACACGTTTAATCCAGGAATTGGACAGACATCCAAGAGAAAGTTTTGGAAATAAAGTTTGTTTTAATTTTTTAATTCAAAGATTATTTAATTTTTGATACACGATTAACAAGTATTAGCATAGCTAATAATCCAGTAATAAGTATTATTGAAATAATGGTTATCTGAGTTATTTCAGAACTTTCCAAAATATACATAATACATGTTGAGTCAATTATTAAAGCGCCTGTTATTATTAACGAATTTCTTGCTATAGTTGACACTTTTTCAATATTAATTTCTTTTTTCTTTTCTTTACTCAATGTATTGTATCCTGCTAAAAGATTAGGGTTGTATTTAACTAATATTCCAGCGACAATTAGAATCAATCCATTAATTAGAAATGCTATTAACATTTGTCATATTTTGATATAAATTTAAGAATTTTGAAATGAATTTAATTCTCAAATTAATTACTTTTGAAAAAAAATAATATGCAAAAAGATTTAGGACATTACCGAAAATCTTACAATAAAGGGACTTTGCTTGAAGATTCAATCTCCGATACACCATATGCTCTATTTGAGAAGTGGTTTTTAGAAGTTGATAATCACTTCAAAGGGATTGAAGTGAATGCAATGACTCTTTCTACTATATCATCAGATGGTTACCCCAAAAGCCGAGTTGTTTTGTTAAAGAAATACAATTCTGATGGATTTATTTTTTACACTAATTATGAAAGTAATAAAGGTAAATCAATTATTAAACACCCAAAAGTATGTTTATCTTTTCATTGGGAGGGAGCAGAGCGTCAGGTAATTATTAAAGGTAAAGCTGAAAAAATTCCATCCTCAGTTAGTGATTCCTATTTTAAATCACGTCCTCGTGGTAGTCAACTTGGTGCATATGTATCAAAGCAGAGCTCTGTGGTCAAAAATCGCTCTGAAATTGAAAATAGGTTAATTGAACTAGAGGAAAAATTTAAGGGTCAGTCTATAAATCGTCCAGAATTTTGGGGTGGTTTTATTGTGAGACCCATTGAAATAGAATTTTGGCAAGGACGCGAAAACCGTCTTCACGATAGGATACTTTATAAACTTGATGGAGATTTAAAGTGGTTAATCCAGCGTTTATCTCCTTAATTTAACAACTAACAGTTTTAATTAAATATTTTAGCCATGAATTGTTTTATTTTGTCCTAGTCCTTTCACAATAATTGCTTCATGATCCAGAAGTGCATTCCACTTTTCATCGACAAGCTTACGTTCACCATATTGCCTAGCAAATTTTAGAAACATTGTATAATGATGAGCTTCACTAATCATAAGTTTTTTATAAAATTTTGCTAACTTTTTATCTCCTAGTTTTTCTGATAATAACCTAAATCTTTCGCAACTTCTAGCTTCTATTAAGGCTGCATATAGAAGACGATGAATAAGCTGTGTTGTTCTACTACCTCCTTTTGGAAAAAACTTTAGAAGTGAAGTAACGTAGTTATCTTTACGATCTCTTCCCAGTTTCATTCCCCTGTCAATAATTAAATCATGAACCATTTTAAAATGGCTAATTTCTTCCTCTACCAAAACGATCATTTCCTTGACAAGATCAGTATACTCTGGAAAACTCACGATTAAAGAAATTGCAGTACTTGCAGCTTTTTGCTCACAAAAAGCGTGATCAGTGAGTATATCATCAATATTCATTTCTGCAATATTGACCCAACGGGGATCGGTCGGTAGTTTTAGTCCTAACATGATCTATAAATCTAAATTAAAAGTTTTTTTTAAAATTTCAACTGAAGGGTTTTTCTTTTTTAGTTTAGCATATTTTTCCTCAGCTGTGTACAAAAAGTCTTTTTCCATTTTTTCGTTAATTGATATATCAAGTTTTATATCGTAGTTTTTTAGCGATTTTCGAAGAAATTTTAATAAATCTGTTTGTTGATTTTCAACTTCAATCTTATTGGTTGAATTTGGGAATTCAAGAGATATAAAATGTATATCTTTAATTGTTGGTGTGTCAATTTTTAAAATTGCAGCAAGATTATATTTCCCTTTTTCTTCTAATATTTCAACGTATTGGTTCCAGTATTTTAGTAATTGGTTTTGAGTGAAATGTTCTTTAGGTAGGTCCTCTTGTTTGATGGTGACATCCATCTGTTTAATTTGGTGTGCTTTTTTTTGACTAATGCTCTTTAATGATAGCCCTGATGGCTGATGATGCTTATTTGATATCTTAGTTGAAATATGAGACTTTTTTGAAGGACTTACTAAATCAGCTTCAGTAATAGGTATTTGCTGTTTTTCATCTACATCCTTTGAAGGTAATTCATTATTTTTAGAATCAGTTTTATTAGTATTTGAAATTATTTTTGATTCAATTGTCTTAGGAAAATATTTTCCGGGAATTATAAACTCAGAGTTCTTTTTTTTTTCTCCATCAAAATTGATGGAGGCTAATTTCATAAGTGAAATTTCTACTAATAGGCGTTGATTTCTACTTTGCCGATATTTTAAATCGCAATCATTTGCAAAGTAAATAGCTTTAGTTAGAAATGCAGGACTTGTTAATTTTGATTGTATTTTATAATTCTCGATTATATTTGGTGGTATTTCAAGTAGCTCCAGAGTTTCTGGAGTTTTTGCAACAAATAAGTCCCTAAAGTGTGAGGCTAAACCACTGATGAAATGTTGGCCTTCAAAACCTTTAATTAAAATATCATTAAATAAATTTAAAAGACTAGGAATGTTGTTTTTAAGAATTAAATCTGTAGCCTCGAGATAAATATCATAATCGAGAACGTTTAAATTTTCAGAAACCGCTTTTCGAGTTAGATGTTCACCACAAAAACTTACAACACGATCAAAAATTGAAAGTGCATCTCTCATAGCACCGTCAGACTTCTGTGCAATTATGTGTAACGCATCTTCATCAGCTTTGATTCCTTGTTCTTTGGCAATAAGTTTAAGATAATTTTTTGTGTCTGAAATCGTGATTCTTTTGAAATCAAATATCTGACAGCGCGAAAGAATAGTAGGTATAATTTTATGCTTTTCTGTAGTTGCTAATATGAAGATACAATGTTTAGGAGGCTCTTCAAGTGTTTTTAGAAAAGCGTTAAAGGCACTGGTAGATAACATATGCACTTCATCAATAATATATACCTTGTATTTACCAACTTGGGGAGGAATTCTAACTTTATCTGTCAAATTCCTAATATCGTCAATTGAATTATTCGAAGCCGCGTCTAATTCAAAAATATTAAAAGAGAAATCTTCATTTGTATCAATATCCTCTTTCGCATTAATCATTTTTGCTAATATTCTAGCACATGTAGTTTTTCCAACTCCACGTGGTCCCGTAAAAAGAAGTGCTTTTGCTAAATGATTATCTGTTATAGCTTTTTCTAAAGTAGTCGTAATTATTGATTGACCAACAACATCCTTGAAAGATTGAGGTCTATACTTGAGTGCAGAAACAACAAATTTGTCCATATAAAACAAATTTAAAAATTCATTGTGGAATTCATTTGGTGGGTTTAAATTAAATAATAGGAGTTATCAACAATTTGTGTAATTTTGCCACAAAGCAGATCGCCTTATCGCTGTTCGTTTTTACGAAGAGAGGAAAGTCCGAACACCGTAGTGCAGCATAGTGGTTAACGGCCACCAACCGTGAGGTTAGGACTAGTGCAACAGAAAGTATGTACAGGTTAAGCTGTAGTGAAAACAGGTAAACTCTATGCGGTGCAATGCCATGTATATCAGCTTTTAGTGCGGCACGTGCAATGTTGAAGGGTAGGCAGCTAAAGTTTTTTGGCAACAAAAATCTTAGATAAATGATAAGGACTCTTAATGGGTACAGAATTCGGCTTACAGATCTGCTTTTTTATTTAAAAAAGCTAAAACAATTCCCTGAATAGCATTTTATTTCTTTAAAATTGTCAATTTTAGATAAATCTTTATATTTAGAGTGCTCTATTATACAAATTCCATTTTCGTTAATAAGCTTGTTCTTAAAAATTAAATAAATTAATTTTTCAAAATTTTCCAACTCCATCTTATAAGGAGGGTCAGCAAAAATAATATCAAATTTTCCATTATTTTTTTGTAAAAATGAGTAGACATTAGCTTCTATTGCTTGAATTGACATATTTAAATCCTTAGCAGTTTTTTTAATGAATTCAACACATCTACGATCTTTATCAACGGATTGAATAAGTTTTACCCCTCTTGAGCAGAACTCATAGCTTATATTTCCTGTTCCCGAAAATAAATCTAAAACTTCAATATCTTGAAAATCATATTTGTTATTAAGTATATTAAACAGCCCTTCTTTTGCCATATCTGTTGTTGGACGAGATGGGAGTTTTTTAGGTGCCCTCACGCGCCTTCCTTTAAAGAGTCCAGAAATTATTCGCATTAGTAGCTGTTTAAAAGAGTGAAATTTTTTGTTGATTCATTATGTGAATAATTCATGTCTTCTGATTTCAACAAAGACGTATTTCTTACATATTTATATACAATGGAAAATAAGTCATCATTCTCATTGTCCAATCCAATTAAAATACATTTAAAATATTCAGGGTTTAGCTCCAGCTGTTCTGCAGTAAAAAGAATATAATATATAAAATCCTCTTTGGTTGAATATTCAAAGCGATTATATAACAGTAGATTATTATTTTTTGTGATAATAATTTCAAAACAGGAGCATTCTATGTTTATGAATACTTTGGGCTCTGTATTATTTTTTTCTAATTGTAAAATCTTTTCAATAAGAACTGTAGCACTGTGTTTGTACTCAAAACTTCCAAAACGGTCAAACACATAATTATTTATATTCATAAATGGCACATATGCTAACACAATATCAATATTCTGAATTACATCATATGTTATAAAATCTGTTTTAAAAATTTTTGTGTTGTACTTTAAGTAATCAGATAAATTAGCTTCATCAAAAAGAGCAGAAGGAATAACGGTTTGCATTTCATTACTATGAATAACCTGTACTTTAGAAAATCTTTCTTGTAAAGATTCATGAGTGTCCAATATTTTAATCATTTTATTGAGTAATTTCTCTGGTGTTAGTGCTTTTTTAAAATTTTCAAAGATGACATCAATTACATTACCTGAAAAATGTTCTAGCACAAAAAAAGAAAGTCCATTCAAGCCAGCCTGAATGGACAACATTAAATTTTTGTCAGATATGTTATTGTTCGTTTGAATAATTTTTAGGCCAATTTCCGTTGGTATTTACTTCTTCCATAGAACCTACTCTAAGTGTAGGGCCATTAACTCCTTCTACAGACATAACTTCTTTTTCTTTGTCTACTAAGTTTTTATCCTGGTCGAACAAAAGAATACTTTTATCAACCGATGCTTCAAAAACAGGAATATTCATCCCATTTTGTGCAACATATCCGATTTCCAACTTAAATTTTTGGTTTGGTTTACCTTCTGGGATATCCATCATTGTTTTGTAACGCTTGTCAGCTCCAAAAAGAGAATCTTGAACTCCAACAAAACCAAGGGTGTCAATTATTACAATATCTTTTGTTGTATCAACACCATAACGACTTGTTAAGAGTTTGTCAATAATAGTTGAATCTCTTCTTTGGGTTATCGTGAATTTTTCATTTTCAATGAACTTTACTAGTGAATCCCAATTATTTTGAAAAGTACCTTTAACAGTTTTATGAGCGAGTTGTGAATCACGAATATCCTTTAAGTTTTCAATTACAACTTTATAACGTCTTTCTTTTTCTTGGTTAAATCTGATCTCTCCATAAATTGACATGAATGTCATATAACTTAACAAAATAATTACTGCCCACAAACTTATGAGTATAAGAGATTTGTATTTTTTTGGGTCATATTTATCAATTAACCATACAATTAAAACTGATAAAATAATTATTGAAATAATGAAGAAAATGGCCATAGTTTATTTTATAAAATCTATAAGACAAATCTACAAATTTTTTTTATTCAATAAAGTGAAAGTGGCCAAAAATCATTCTTATATTTGAATAAATTATTGTTTGACTAAAATTTAATGACTCCATCAGAATTTTATCATTTATTGAAATCTGGATTTCCTTTTTCAACAACCTTTAAACAAGACATTGGTTTAAAACAACTTTCAATTTTCATACTTTCCAAATCAAAGGAAGATCTATTTTTATTGAAAGGTTATGCCGGTACTGGGAAAACAACTATTATTGCAACGATAGTTAAAAATTTATGGAAGGTAAAAAAAAGTGCTCTTCTCTTGGCACCTACAGGGAGGGCAGCAAAAGTTATTAGTAACTATACTAACAAAGAAGCTTTCACAATTCATAAAAAAATTTATATTCCAAAAACAGATAAAAGTGGTAAAACATCTTTTGTATTAGGACCAAATAAATACAAAGATACTTTATTCATTGTTGATGAAGCTTCTATGATTTCTGATAACTCAAATCAATCACATATATTCGGTAGTGGAGCTTTGCTTGATGATTTGATTAAGTTTGTTTATTTAGGCTATAAATGTAAACTATTATTGATTGGTGATACAGCTCAATTACCACCAGTAAATCTTGATATTAGCCCAGCCTTAGACTATTCAAAATTAGAATTAAATTATAATAAAAATGTTTCTCAAATTGAACTCGATGAAGTAGTAAGACAGAGTGAAGACTCAGGTATTCTTTTTAACGCCACAGAACTGCGAGAATCAATTTCAAATAAATTCTTTGAACGATTTGAATTTAAATTAGAAGGCTTTAATGATATCGTAAGGTTAGTTGACGGACAAGATATCCTAGACGCTATTCATGATTCTTACTCAGAACATGGTAATCAAGAAACGGCACTTATTGTAAGATCCAACAAACGGGCTAATTTATACAACCAACAAATTAGAGATCGTATTTTATTTAATGATAATGAGATAACCACAGGTGATCTCTTGATGATTGTTAGAAATAATTATTTTTGGATTAAACCATCTAGTGAAGCTGGCTTTATAGCAAATGGAGACATTATTGAGGTTTTAGAAGTTTTTACTTTGAAAGATCTATATGGATTTCGCTTTGCAGAAGTTAAAGTTAGACTAGTTGATTATCCAAAAATGAAGCCATTTGAAACAGTTTTAATGTTAGATACTATTTCATTAGAAACTCCTTCTTTATCTTATGTAGATGGAAACAATTTATACCAAGAAGTATTAAAAGACTACGAAAATGAAAGGTCAGGCTACAAGAAATTTTTAGCTGTTAAAAAGAATAAATATTTAAACTCACTGCAAGTCAAATTTTCTTATGCTATTACGTGTCATAAATCACAAGGTGGACAATGGAATAATGTGTTTGTTGAACAGCCNTTTCTACCAAATGGAATTGATTTAGATTATTTACGTTGGTTATACACTGCCATTACAAGAGCTAAGGAAAAACTCTATTTAATAGGATTTCAGGATCAGTTTTTTGAATCATAAACTATTGACTATTCTTTAATTTATTTTTAAAAAAAAACTGTATTTTTAATTTTTAAATTTACTAATAATGAAAATCGTAGCTATTATTCCTGCACGTTATGATGCAAGTCGATTTCCTGGAAAGCTTATGGAGGACTTAGTTGGCGAGCCTGTTATATCCAGAACTTATCAAGCTGTTATTAACACCAAATTATTTGATGACGTTTATGTTGTTACAGATAGCTCTATTATTTTTAACGAAATAAATTCTAGGGGTGGTAATGTTTTGATGAGTAAGAACAAGCATGAGTCTGGAAGTGACCGAATTGCAGAAGTTGTCAGAAATATTAAATGTGATATTGTTGTTAATGTACAAGGAGACGAACCTTTTACTGAAAGGAAAAGCTTAAAACGATTAATCGAAATTTTTAAAACTGATAAGCAGGAGCTTATTGATTTAGCCTCGCTAATGGTTCAAATTAAAGACATTGAAGAAATTAGAAATCCAAATTGTGTTAAGGTAATTACGGATTCAAATAATTTTGCACTTTATTTCTCCAGAAGCGTAATTCCATACAATCGATTCGATTTAGGAGTTAAATATTACAAGCACAAGGGAGTGTATGCATTCAGAAGAAATCAACTTTTAGAATTTACAAAACTTCCAATTTTAAAATTAGAAAAGTCTGAAAAAATTGAATGTATTCGTTATTTAGAACATGGTAAGAAAATTAAGATGGTAGAAACATTAGTTCAAGGAATTGAAATTGATACTCCTGAAGATCTAATAAAAGCTAGAAGTAAATGGAATGAAGATAATATTAAAGGAAAAACTATATGAGTTTTAAAAATTTCCCAATGGTTTCTAATGTCATTTTTGGGCGAGGTTGTTTTAGTCAGCTTAATGAAGTTATTACACCAAAACGTGAGAACGAACTCGCTCCTTTTATCTATTTAATTGATGATGTTTTTGAGAATAACTATAATCTCTTATCTAAAATATCACTTATATATGATGATTATATTGTTTTCATATCTTCAAATGAAGAACCCAAAACAACTCAAGTAGATGCATTAGTTGAAGATATTATACTCAATACAAAGTCGATACCTTCAGGAATTATTGGAATTGGTGGCGGTACTATTTTAGACTTATCAAAGGCAGTAGCATTGATGATTACTAATAGTGGTTCGAGTGAAGATTATCAGGGATGGGATTTAATCAAAAATCGAGCTGTTTATCATATTGGTGTGCCAACAATATCTGGAACTGGCTCAGAGGTTTCTCGTACTACTGTATTAAGTGGCCCAAAAATGAAGTTAGGTATTAACAGCGATTATACAACTTTTGATCAGGTAATTTTAGACCCTGAACTTACTGAAGGAGTTCCAATAGATCAATGGTTCTATACTGGAATGGATTGTTTTATTCATTGTGTAGAGTCTTTAAATGGAACTTTTATTAACTCATTTAGTAAAAGTTATGGTGAAATGGCTTATTCTCTTTGTAAAGAGGTTTTCTTGCTGGAGTTATCTATTGAGGAAAAACAAAATAAATTAATGATGGCTTCGTGGCATGGAGGAATGAGTATTGCTTATTCACAAGTTGGTGCTGCTCACGCTTTAAGTTATGGTTTGTCCTTTGTCTTGGGAATTAAACACGGATTAGCTAATTGTATAGTTTTTAATCAACTCGATGAATTTTACAGAGAGGAGGTTATTTTATTTCGTAAAATACTCAGAACGCATAACATAAAATTACCTGATCAAATTTGTAAAAACTTGAGTAATAATGATCTTGATAAAATGATTGATATTGCTNTGAATCTTGAGCCATTATGGAAAAATGCATTAGGTGAAAATTGGAAAGATACTATTGATAAAAAATCACTNAAAGAGATTTACAAAAAAATGTAAACAATTAAGAAATGATTTCAAAATTTATATATCACCAAGTTTTAGGTTGGAAAATTAGTGGTTTCAAAGATTTTGAAAGTGTCAATAAAGCTGTTATTATTGCTGTACCACATACGAGTTGGCATGATTTTTATATTGGTGTTTTATTACGTTCAGTCATCAATATTGATGCTCGTTTTATAGCAAAGAAATCTTTATTTAATCTATTTACAGGTTGGTTTTTTAAAGCTTTTGGTGGCATACCTGTTGAAAGAAAACGTAATGAAAAACAAGTTGATGCCATCGCAAGACTTTTTGCAGATAAAGAAAAACTTTTAATTGCAATTGCACCCGAAGGTACTCGAAAAAAAGTTGAAAAATGGAAAACAGGTTTCTATTATATTGCTAAGAAAGCTAATGTTCCAATTGTAATGTTTACTTTAGATTACAAAAATAAAGAAAATCGTTTATCAGTTCCATTTTATCCTACAGATGATATTGAAGCTGATTTCAAGTTTATGTATTCTTTTTTTGAAGGTGTTAAAGGGAGAATAGCAAAGTTCTCTTAATATACTTCCTCCATAGAATGATAAACGTTTTGGACATCGTCATCCTCTTCAATTTTTTGTAATAATTTCTCAACTTCTTCGGCTTGAGCTTTATTTAATTTTTTTGTTGTCTGAGGAATTCTATCGAAACCTGAAGATAAGATTTCAATTTTTCGTTTTTCGAGTTGGGACTGTATTTCCCCAAAGTATTCAAAAGGTGCATAAATTAATATATCATCTTCATCTAAAAAGACTTCTTCAATTCCGTAGTCAATAAATTCTAATTCAATTTCTTCTGAATCTAAGCCATCTGAATTAATCCTAAAATTACAACTATGATTAAACATAAACACAACTGAACCAGATGTCCCTAAATTACCATTGTATTTATTAAAATAGCTACGTATATTGGCAACTGTGCGTGTATTATTATCTGTNGCAGTTTCAACTATCACAGCTATTCCATGTGGAGCATAGCCTTCAAATAAAACTTCCTTAAAATCGCCTTGACTTTTATCACTTGCTCTTTTAATTGCTCTTTCTATATTGTCCTTAGGCATGTTNACTGATTTGGCATTTTGAATGACAGCACGAAGTTTCGAATTATTCTCAGGATCACCACCACCTTCTCGAACGGCCATGACAATGTCTTTACCAATACGTGTGAAAGCTTTACTCATTGCTGCCCANCGTTTCATTTTTCTAGCTTTTCTAAATTCAAATGCTCTTCCCATGTCTNTTATTTATTGTATCACAAAAATATCAATGTCATGTATAATAACAAAATATTATGAAAACTTAAGGAGTTTTAAAATGCTCATCCAACACGTCCTGGTATTTAAACTGCAAATATTTTGGCAGTACATTGTATTTTGGTAATACAGCGAGGTATCGTTCATCATTTGTTGTGTAAACGAATTTATATTTTGAAGTTTTAATTCCTAAATACTCAATTAANTTTTTAATAAAATCTTCATGGTGAATCAAGTCTGTACTTCCACAGTGAAAAATCCCATATTTATTTCTATTTATGATATAATGTAACTGTCGTGTAATTCTGTCAGCGGAGCACACATTCATAACAAGGTTGGGGAATAGTTCAATAGGTACTGCCAATTGATGTGATTGTCTTATTTCCTGAATACGTTTAGATTTTAAGCCAAAAACCATTGGAAGTCTAATAATAGCCCATTGTTGTTTTGGCAATTTTTGAAGCTGGTGTTCAATTCTAATTTTTAGATATCCATATATACTGTTGCTGAGTCTAGTGTCATTTTCATAACTTGGATATTTGCTGTATGCGTCAAAAACATTGGCGGAAGATAAAAACAGAATCTTAACCTCAGACTGTTTTTTTAGGTATTGATAAATGTGACGATGAGCTAATACTTGTCTAGGAAAAGGACCTTTAAGTGCTGAAATTATTAAAGAAGGCTTTACAGATTCAATGAGACTGACGATATCATCTGATTCAAGACTGTATTTGAAGAAATGTGTGTTGGATTTAAAGTTTTTATTATTTGCATAGTAAGTNCCAAATGTTTTATAATATGGGGCTAATTCTTTATAAATGTAATGGCCTAAAAATCCACTAGCACCCAATATCAGAATACGGTGTTTTTTAGCTTTCATTTCCTCACTTTAGGGTTTATAAAATGGGATTTTAACAACAACGGCTGCAACAATTTTTTTTCGAATTTTAACGTAAATTGACGTTCCAACTGCAGTATTATTAGTTTTTACATAACCCATGCCGATTCCTTTCTCCAAAGAGGGTGACATGGTACCGGAGGTCACTGATCCAATTNTCAATTCGTTGGCATCAATGATTTCATAACCCTTCCTTGGAATACCACGCTCGAGAAGCTCAAACGCTATCAATTTTTGTTTGACGCCTTNTTTTAATTGTCTTTGAAGGTTTTCGGAATTTGTAAAGGGTTTTGAGAATTTTGTAATCCACCCCAAACCAGCTTCAATAGGGGAGGTATTGTCGTCAATGTCGTTTCCATACAAGCAATAGCCCATTTCAAGNCGTAAAGTATCACGTGCAGCCAATCCAATGGGTTTTATTCCAAATGAATTTCCAGCTTCAAAAATGGAATTCCAAATATGTTTTACATCTTTATTTTTGCAATATATTTCAAATCCACCACTGCCGGTATAACCTGTTGCAGAGATGATAACTCCATCGATACCTGCAAAATCCCCTACTTTAAAATGGTAAAACTTTATTGCGCTTAAATCCAAATTTGAAAGCTGCTGCATGGCCTGAACGGCTGCTGGACCCTGTATGGCCAAAAGCGAATAGTGATCGCTTAGGTTTTTCATTTTTACATTTTTTAGGTTTTTGGATTGTATCCAATTCCAATCTTTTTCAATATTACTCGCATTGACCACCAGAAGATAAGTCAATTCCTTAAGTCTGTAAACAATTAAATCGTCGACAATTCCACCATTCAAATTGGGAAAACAACTGTACTGAGCTTGTCCAATTGCTAAAAGTGAAGCATCGTTGGAACACACCGATTGCAAAAGATCTAATGCGTTTGGACCATCGANTAAAAACTCTCCCATGTGGGAGACGTCAAAAACACCTATCGAATTTCTTACTGCAAGGTGTTCAGCGTTTACCCCATCGTATTGAACGGGCATTTCATAACCAGCAAAAGGAACCATCTTTGCGCCTAAAGCCTTGTGTATTTTATTGAGGGCAGTTTGTTTCATAAGCATAATATAGATTGCTAATTTAAGTAAATTTAGAATCTATTTGACACTCATAAGGNTAATAAATTTACCTTGAAATCAGNGTANTTTTTAATGGTTTTGGTTTTTTTTGNAAGCCCCATGATAGCTTTGATTTGAGGAGGTAATTCAATAACTTCAGGAACAAGGGGTTGAACGACATCTAAAAATTTTGTTGGATGTGCGGTTTCTAAAAAAACGGTTTGTACGTTTGGGTTTTCTTTTAAATAGTGATGGCAGCCTAAATAGCCTACAGCGCCATGTGGGTCTGTAATATATCCGGTTGATTTATAAATTGAANCAATAGCTTCTCGAGTTTCTTCATCAGAGAAGCTGTAACCAGATAAATTGGACTTGAGTACCTTATAATCATTCTTGTGAAGTGCTTGAATCCTAATAAAGTTACTTGGATTGCCTACATCCATAGCATTGCTAATCGTTTGAATTGTCTCCAAAGGCGTATATTTTTTTGATGATAAATAGCGTGTAACGACATCATTTTNATTATTTGAGGCAATAAAATGGGGAAATGGGAATCCTAATTTTTGGGCCACCATTCCAGCACAAATATTTCCGAAGTTACCGCTAGGCACAGAAAAAACTAAGGGCTTATCGTGTTTCTTGAGTTGCTTATAGGCAAACATAAAGTAGAACATCTGAGGCAGCCAACGTGCGACATTGATTGAATTTGCAGAAGTTAATTCTTTTTTTTTGCTTAAATCACTGTCTGAAAAAGCTTTTTTTACGATGTCTTGGCAATCGTCAAAAGTGCCTTCAACTTCAAAGGCTGTAATATTTTGTCCTAGCGTTGTAAGTTGCTGTTCTTGTACATCACTGACTTTACCTTTCGGGTATAAAATAACAACCTTGACCCCTTTTACTGCCAAGAAACCGTTTGCAACGGCACCTCCAGTATCACCAGATGTTGCCACTAATACGGTTAATTCTTTATTATTATTTCTATTAAAATATCCAAGACAACGCGCCATAAATCGTGCGCCAACGTCTTTAAAAGCCATGGTAGGCCCATGGTAAAGCTCAATTGTTGAAATGTTATCTTCAATAGAAACAATAGGAAATTCAAAGTTTAGCGTTTCTTTGATTATAGTTTTTAATTCTAATTCAGGTATTTCTGTCCCAACAAACTGTTTTATTGCATGAAAAGCAATTTCTAGATTTGATAATTGTTCCAAATTTTTTATAAGAGAAGAGTCTAAGGGTGTTATTTTTTCTGGAAAATAAAGTCCTTTATCTGGTGCTAGTCCTTTTCGAACCGCTTTTTCAAATGAAGTCTTAGGTGCTTTTCTATTTAGACTGTAGTATTGCATGAATTTTTAGGACAAAATTTTAATACCTTTTTTATTAACAATTGAAACATGGGTCTCAAAAGGAATATCAGTTTTGGCCATAAATATACGTTGATTGTTCTCAACTTTTTTAGCATTTTCTAATCCCTTGCATAAACTAAATATAGATGGACCAGATCCTGAAATTGAACAACCCAATGCACCACTTTCTAGACTTATTTTTCGTAAGTTATTAAATTTTGGAATAAGTTTGCTTCGGTACGGTTCAATAACAACATCCTTTAGGGATTTCCCTATAAGATTGTAATCCGAGGTGTGTAGTGCATGTACCAAGCTACCTACATTGGACCATTGCGAAATAGCGTCTGAAAGGGGTATAGTTTTCGGCAATACTGCTCTAGAGTCAGCAGTTTTAATTTCAATTTGAGGATGTACAATGACCGCATGCAATGCGTCAGGGTAGGGCAGTTGAATCACTTCTAAAGGATTGCTTTGTTTAACTAGCGTAAAACCACCTAAAACAGCGGGTGCAATGTTATCTGCATGTTCAATCTTACTCGCAATTGCTTCGCCTTTCATCGCAAATTTAATAAGTTCAATTTTCTTGAAAGGATTGCCCAACAAAAAATTCATTCCAAAGACACTTCCCACAGCGCTAGCAGCGCTGCTTCCGATNCCGCTTCCAGGCTTTATTTTCTTATNAATTTCGATTTCAAATCCAAAGTCAACATCCAGCTCAGCATACATAGCAAGTGCAGATACACCCGCCACATTTTTATGAACATCATAGGGCAATTCAAAGCCTTCAATTTTAGTGATAATGATGCCTTTCTGCGCTGATTTCTTTACTACCATTTCATCTCCTACCTTGTCCAAGCAGAAGCCCAAGACGTCAAAACCACATCCAACATTGGCGACTGTAGCAGGTGAAAAAATTCTTATTGCTTCCATATTTATATAGTTGATGCTCTAATGATGTCGCCAAAAAGCCCTGACGCAGTCACTTCTGCGCCAGCGCCAGCGCCTTTTACAATTAAAGGTTGCTCTTTGTAACGATTCGTATAAAACATGACAATATTATCTTTTCCTTCAAGGTTAAAAAATGGATGACCTTCTTTAATAAATTGCANTCCAACTTTGGCTACCCCATCTTTAAATTCTGCTACATATTTTAACTGCGCATTGTTGTTTTTGGCATCTTCATAAATTGCTTTAAAAATACTTTCTTGTGATTCTATAAATGTATAAAATTCTTTTACACTGTCTGCTTCAATTGCACCGTTGGGCAAAAAAGATGTATTTTCAATGTCTTCCATATCGATAGAAACCCCGGATTCTCTGGCTAAAATTAAAAGTTTTCTTGCGACATCCACACCACTTAAATCAATCCGAGGATCGGGTTCTGTATAACCTTCTAGCTGCGCTTGTTTTACAATATTCGCGAATTTATCATCTCCTTTATAATTATTTAAAATAAAATTCAAACTTCCAGATAAAACAGCATGAATTTCTTGAATTTGATCTCCAGAAGCTACCAAATTATTAAGTGTGTCAATCACTGGAAGTCCAGCACCAACATTGGTCTCAAATAGAAATGGAGCATTATATTTAATGGATAATTGCTTTAATTCTTGGTAATAATCAAGAGTGCCCGAACAGGCTATTTTATTACAAGCAATGACCGCAATACTTTCTTTTAAGTAATATGTATATGTTTCTGCTATGCTTGCATTTGAAGTAACGTCTACAAAAACAGAGTTTCTAAGATTCATTTTTTTTGCGCTTTCAAAAAACTCTAGTGGAGAAACGCAGGCGCCTGTTTCAAGTACATTAGACCAAGAATCCAAATCTAAACCGTCCGAATCAAATGTCATTTTTTTAGAATTACAAATCCCAACAACTTTGAGCTTTAATTTAAGGTTATTTTTTACATAATCTTGCTGTTGTTGTATTTGACTTAATAGGGCGCTACCAACATTTCCAACTCCGGCAATAAATAAATTTAAATGTTTTGTTTCAACTTCAAAAAAAGATTCATGGAGACANTTTAGAGCTTTTTTAACATCATTTTTAGAAATTACAGCAGTGATATTTCTTTCAGAAGCGCCTTGCGCAATTGCACGAATGTTTACATTGTTTTTTCCTAAGGTGCTAAACATTTTCCCGCTTATTCCTTGGTGGTTTTTCATTTTATCTCCAATAACAGCTACTATTGAAAGTTTGGACTCAGAAACTATAGGATCAATTTTTAAAATTGATATTTCATTTTCAAATTCTTTATTAATGGCTTGCTTTGCGCGGATTGCATCGTCATCTGATACACCAATGCAAATTGAGTGTTCAGAAGAAGCTTGTGTTGTGATAATGATATTAATTTTTTTATTGGCAAGGGCTTCAAATAAGCGTTTTGAAAATCCTGGAATGCCCACCATTCCATTGCCTTGCAATGTCAATAATGAGATATCATTGACATTACTGATGCCTTTTATTGGATTGTTTGAGCTATTGTTAACGTTTTGCGTAATAAGTGTACCCGTTTCACCTGGAGCTAAAGTATTTTTTATTAGAATGGGAATGTTTTTGGTTAATACAGGTAATACTGTTGGCGGGTATAAAACCTTTGCTCCAAAATGTGACAGCTCTACAGCTTCCAAATAGGANAATTTTGAGATGGGTTTGGCCTGTTTAACCAATTTTGGATTGGTTGTGTACATACCACTCACATCGGTCCATATTTCCAAGGCTTCAACTTCCAGTGCTGCTGCTACAATAGCAGCTGTGTAATCTGAACCACCACGGCCAAGGGTTGTGTTTTCACCCAATTCTGATTTTGATATAAAACCAGGTAAAATGGTAATCATCTTAGAATTATTATTAAAATAAGTTCTAATGTTGNNATTGGTTTCTTCAAATTGAACGGCAGCATTTGTGAAANTTGAATCAGTGACAATTAAATTTTGACTGTTTTTGAGCTGTACATTTAATTCTTGCTGCTGCATGTACTCAAAGATTAACAATGAAGAGATCAACTCTCCAAAGCTTAAAAGTTTGTCNCTNGTTTGAATGGACAATTCATTGACTAAATAAATTCCTTCTAACAATATTTCAAGTTCAGTTAATTTTTCTAAAACTAGATCTTTAGTATTGTCTAANGAAGATCCAGAGAATAAGCCATCCATGACTTCAATGTGATATTTTTTAATTTCATCAAAATCTATCTTATAGTCCAAGTTCCCCTGTATTGCTTTATCGGAAGCTGCTATGAGTTTATCGGTAATACCTCCGATCGCTGAAACCACGACTACAATAGCTGTATTTTCAGCTTTGGATTTGACAATTTGTGTTACTTTTTGGATGTTTTCGGAAGAACCGACTGAAGTTCCCCCAAATTTTAAAACTTTCATTATTGATAAATTGATTAAGAATAGTTGTTGTTAAAACAACTTTAAATATGACGACAATTATTACATAAAGAACCCCAGAGGGGTAATTACAATTGATAGAGTCATAGTGGCTGTAATGCCAAAAAAGAATAAGATATTGATGGTGTCTTTAGATTTTATCTGATTGCGTAAATACATATCCTAAAATTTGATTCAAATCTATTGTTTTTAATGCATTAAAAAAACAAAACATGAAAAATTACGAATTATTAGTTTACAAAGAGAATAACTTAAAGTTTAAACAAAAATTAGTTTATATTTTAAGATTAATTCAATAGATCAAATAAAACGGTTCAACGAAATTATTTTGCAGGTAGCAGTTTTGTTCGCACCTCTCCAAAACCAATTCTTACCGTCTTATTTTTACAATAACCGCGCAATATAACAGTGTCGTGGTCTTCGATATAAATGCGTTCCGATCCATTATCTAATTGTACAGGCCTTTCACCTTTCCATGCCAACTCTAACATGGATCCATAAGAATCAGCTGTAGGNCCAGAAATAGTACCACTTCCCATCATATCCCCAGCATTCACAGGACAACCGTTGACTGTATGATGTGTCAATTGTTGAGCCATATTCCAATACATGTATTTAAAATTTGAACGCGTTACAATAGTTTCCTTGAAATTTTCTGGTTGAATGGCAACTTCTAAATTGATGTCAAAACTTTTAGAGCCTTTGAATTGTAAATAGGACAGTGGTTNTGGGGATTGCTTTGGAGAGGCAACTCTGAAAGGTTCTAAAGCATCTAATGTTACAATCCAAGGAGACACTGAGGAGGCAAAGTTTTTGCCAAGAAATGGTCCCAATGGTACATATTCCCAACGTTGAATGTCACGCGCACTCCAATCGTTAAAAAGTAGCAAGCCAAAAATATAAGATTCAGCATTCTCAATAGAAATGGTCTCTCCAAGTTCATTAGCATCCGTTGTGATAAAAGCCATTTCTAGCTCAAAATCAACCGCTTTGCTGGGTCCAAAAACAGGCGTTTCATAAGCTGGCGGAAGGGTTTGGCCTTTGGGACGTCTAANAGGTGTNTTAGATGGAATTATAGAAGAACTGCGCCCGTGATAGCCAACAGGTAAATGCACCCAATTTGGCATCAAGGCGTTATCTTTGCCACGAAACATGGTTCCTACATTGGTAGCATGTTCCTTACTGGCATAAAAATCTGTGTAATCTCCGATTTGAACCGGTAATTTCATTTCAATTTCATCTAATCTAAAAAGGACGGAGTTCTTGTGCTGAATATTTGATTTAAGGCTTGTATTGTTNGCGTCAAATAATTCTGCAATTCTATTTCTGACAGCCCGCCAAGTTTGATGGCCGTCAGCAATAAAGTCATTTAAAGTGTCTTGTAGAAAAATATCTGGGATTAATGGAATTTCATCAAAATAACCCAAATTGTGTAGCGCTCCAAGGTCAATAGCAGTATCACCGATTCGCGTGCCAATTGTAATGACATCATCACTTGTTAAAAAAACACCAAATGGAATGTTTTGAATAGGAAAATCTGAATGGGGGTCGACGTGTAGCCAAGAAACACGATCCGGGTTGTTAGCATAATTTGGCATGACAATGAATGTTAATTAATTTTTAATAAATCTTTATTCAAATATATGTTTTTTAATGTATATGAGTGATGTTATACTTATTTTTGCAAAATGTAATCTATAACTTAAACCTATGCAACGCGACGCAGAAATTTTTGAACTCATAGANGCGGAAAAAAACCGTCAGCTCAACGGTATTGAACTTATTGCTTCTGAGAACTTTACAAGCAAACAGGTGATGGAAGCTACAGGATCTGTTTTAACAAATAAATACGCTGAAGGCTATCCTGGCAAACGCTACTATGGTGGATGTGAGGTTGTTGATCAAGTGGAACAAATAGCAATCGACCGTGCCAAAACTCTTTTTGGCGCTGCCTGGGCCAATGTGCAGCCCCATTCTGGCAGTCAGGCCAATACTGCAGTTTTTCACGCTTGCTTGAAATTAGGAGATAAAATTTTAGGCTTTGATTTAGCCCATGGTGGGCACCTCACTCACGGCTCTCCAGTAAATTTTTCTGGCCGTTTATATAGTCCTGTTTTTTATGGAGTTGAAAAAGAAACCGGAATGCTTGATTATGATAAAATTCAAGCCATTGCAACTGCTGAACTACCCAAGATGATTATAGCTGGGGCTTCGGCTTATTCTAGAGATATTGATTATAGGCGTTTTAGAGCAATCGCAGACAGTGTTGGTGCACTTCTGTTAGGAGATATTTCACATCCTTCAGGATTAATTTCTAAGGGGATTTTAAACGATCCACTTCCACATTGTCATGTTGTAACAACTACCACGCATAAAACCCTGCGCGGTCCTCGAGGTGGCCTTATAATGATGGGTAAAGATTTTGAAAATCCTTTTGGTCTGACTTTTAAATCTGGAAAACTAAAAATGATGTCATCGCTTTTAGATTCCGCCATTTTTCCTGGAAATCAAGGTGGACCATTAGAACACGTAATTGCTGGAAAAGCTATTGCTTTTGGAGAAGCGTTAACTGATGAATTTATGCACTATATTTTACAAGTTAAAAAGAACGCCGATGCTATGGCCAAAGCTTTTGTAAAACGCAGCTATGATTTAATTTCAGGAGGTACAGACAACCATATGATGCTGATTGATTTGCGTAATAAAAATATTACTGGTAAAGATGCTGAACAAGCCCTTGTTAAAGCAGATATAACGGTTAATAAAAATATGGTTCCCTTTGATACCCAAAGTCCATTTGTAACTTCTGGTATCCGGGTTGGAACTCCAGCTATAACCACCCGTGGCCTTGTCGAGAAGGATATGGAAACAATTGTAGCTTTAATAGATGAAGTCATTATTAACTACAAAGATGAAGCTTCGTTAAAATCCGTGGGAAAACGAGTCAATACCATGATGGGGCACCGCCCCCTGTTTGCTTAAAAGTTTTTAATTTTCAAATTCAATTGCGTTGTAGGCACCCAAATCAGCTGGATAAGATCTTTGTGATCCAGTAATATCGGTATTTAAATTACCCAGATTGATACCTGCACCAGCTGCAGGTGAGGAAGTGGGAATTTGTAGACGATTTTGAGAAGGATTTAAAAATTCTGGACTCGAATTAAATAGTATATTTTCGTACAGCATTAAATCATTAAAGTCATAATATGGTCCAGAAAAAATATTACCGTAATCATTAAATAATAATAAGCAATTTTTAAAATTAAAATTAAAATTTGCTTGAACAATGTTATCTAATAAGAGTTCAGGATTATCATTTCCGTAGATTATACAATTAGTAAAATTTGCTGAAATCAAATCATTTGGAATTAAATTTTGTTCTTCATCTAAAGTGAAATTATTTAATAATAATGCGGGAAATTGACGAAAACTATAATTCCAATAGTTAGCAATAGTAGCATGTATTATATCATAATTTCCCCCAAAAGTTGCAGCAAAAGATGATTGTCCACTTTTATTAATGGCTAAATTTTCAGCTTTAATATTGGTTGCTCGCCCAAGGATACCAAAGTTACTTGAATTGTAAATTTGTGTATTGGTTATTTCTAATTTATTATCATTATCCTGATTTCCGTCCGATAGGATTCCAACTGTACTATTTTTTATTGTACTGTAATTAAATTTATTATTTGTGCTTCCATTAAATAGCCAAATTGTTTGCCATTGACCAGGAATATCTTCAAAACCAGGTTCTAGTCTATTTCCTTCAAAAATAATTTCATTTTCTAAAAGATCACTATCAAGGCTTAAAGCTCCATTCGCATGTATAGATGCGTTATTTGTAACTAGTAATCCAGAGTTGGAATGAAAATGTAATCGTGATCCTGGATCAATCTCAAGAATTTCACCTTCTGGTACAGCTGCATAACCATAAATAACATATGGTTTTTCATTGGTAAAATTTAGCTCATCCGCTTGTAAAAATCGACCTTTTAGGTTTGATTCGTCTTGAACTCCATCACCATCTAAGTCAAAAAATAAAGTTTGAGTTTCTAAGCTTCCATCTGATGTTGTGATTTGTTGTGGATAGATAAAGACTGCGTCTTTAACCAAAGTAATTAATTCTACTTTTTGTGGATTTATTTGACCAAATTCTATTGCATCAGTATACAAAAATTGCGTTTCGTTATTGACTAAATCTTCAATATCAACTGTTGTTTCAATAAAAATATACATACTGTCTTTTGCGAGTAATTCAACATTTGAAAATTCATTTCCGGAAAGAGGAATATCTCCAGTCATGCCATCAACATTTAGTCGATATTTCGAATTTTGACCATTTTGAAGTTTTATTTTTGGAATTGAAATGTTGGTTTGAGAGTTATTATATACTTTAAGAGTGTATGTGCTTGAACCAATATTTGTGAAAATCGTATCTAAATATACAGTATCTTTTGAAAAATTTAAGTCTCTCTCTAGAGTTTGAAATTCTAAATTATTACGACAAGAGCTCCAAAACAGTAATAAGGAAAAAGTTATTAAATAGTAAAATGTGTTTCTCATTTGTATATCTCAAATTACAAAAATATAATTTTTAAATCAATCAAAGTTAATTAATCGAAAATGGCATAAATGTCATTAGGAATGCGCTTAGGTTTTTTAGTAAAAGGATCTATCATACACCATTTTGTATTACTTTTCACAATGAGCTTATTTGTTTTTACATTATAGATTTCTACTTCTCTTATATTTGTTATTCCATCATTTTTTTTCACGGAAGTTATAAGTTTAAGATAATCTCCCAAATATGCTGATGACTTGTAATTTATTTCATGTTTTAATACAACCCAAACATTTTTTTCTCGCTGAATTGTTGTAGTAACTGCTTCCCAATGATTTCTGGCAAGCTTTTGTATCCATTGTAAGTATCTAATATTATTAACATGGTCTAAGTGATCTAAATCTTCTGATTTAACTTTTAAGAATTGTTCAAAATTTGACATTAGTTTGTAGGAATTATTCGCACTTCAAACAACTTATCCCAACGCTTACCCGTAACAAATAAAGATTTTGTCTCAGCATTGTACGCAATGCCATTTAAAACATCTAAACCTGAATGATTGGTAACTTTGTTTTTTAAGTCTTTAAAATCTAATACAGCTTCTATAGCTCCATTGATTGGGTTAACGATGGCCACGCCATTCTTTTGGTAACGGTTGGCATAAATTTTTCCTTCTACCCATTCAAGTTCATTTAAATTTGTCAATCTTCCCTTGTTTGTATAGGCTTGCACAAAACCTTCTTCTTCTAAAGTTTCAGCATTTAAAATCCAGATATTTTCTGAGCCATCCGTTTTGTATAATTGCCGACCATCGTTGCACAACCCCCAACCTTCTTTACTTTGACCATAATTAAAGCTGTCCAATTGTTCAAGCGTATTTACATCATAAATCAGACCCCGTCCTTCTTTCCAGGTTAGTTGATAAATCTTTTCATTTAAAACAGTTAAGCCCTCACCAAAATAAGATGGAGATAGGTTTATATTTTTCAATATTTTATTGTTTTTGTAATCTAAAGCCCTAAGTTTAGATTCACCATACTGACCAGTACTTTCATACAAAACCCCTTTATGAAATTCTAAACCTTGAGTGTAAGAATTGATGTCATGTTGATATATGTTTAAGATTTCATAATTATAAATTTTTGGCTTTATGCTGCTCAACACAACTATTTTTTTAATCAATACCTCTTTTTTATTATTACGAAAAACTTTGGCCTTTATGATTTTCTCACCAAGTGAAATATTTTTAAGAACAATTTTATTTGAAACTTTATTGTTATCTAATTCAAATTGTGTTGAGTCAATTTTAATACCATTTAGGTTTAATATAGAAATCTTTAAAGTGTCTGAATTTGAAATAATATTTTTTTCAGCATTTATTTGGATTGAAAAGTTCTTTTTTAACCCATTCGAAGAATCCCCACATTTTGTAAATAATACTAGTGCTAAAATTATTTTCAGAAATTTATATAGCCGCATTGGAATAAATATATATTTTTTAGCAATTTATTTATTTATGTTCACTAAAAAAAATCCTAAAAAGAATATTAAAAGATTGTATCTTTGAAATGGGCAAGTCCTACACAACTAGCTCCTGTTAAATCCTCCAGGGTGGGAACACAGCAAAGGTAAATGGTTGTAGCAGTGTGATGTAGGTAGCTTGCCTTTTTTTGTATAATTTAGTTTCATAAATCTTAATATTACTATTTTATAATATATGTCAAGAACAATACTAATTACTGGTGGTTCCTCAGGTATTGGAAAATCCATAGGTGAATTTCTTAACATAAAAGGGTATAAAGTATTTGGCACCAGTCGTACCCCTAAAAAATACAATGACTCTAAATTTCCAATAATTAAATTAGATGTAACAAAACCAGAATCCATTCAAAAATGCGTGCAAGATTTGTTAAAAAAAACAGGTAAAATTGATGTGCTCATAAACAATGCTGGTGCAGGTATAATAGGTCCTTTAGAAGAAATTCCAATGGAAATGATAAGAACAAATTTTGAAACCAATTTATTTGGGCCAATCGGAATGATCAATGCTGTCTTGCCCAGTATGCGTATAAAAAAGTCGGGGCTTATCATAAATATTACTTCAATTGCTGGATATATGGGTTTGCCATTTCGTGGTATTTACAGCGCAAGTAAAGGAGCATTGGAGCTCATTACAGAGACCTATCGTATGGAGTTAAAACCCTTTAATATTCAGATGACTAATTTGGCGCCTGCGTCTTTTTCAACCAATATTGCGGCTGGTCGTTACCACTCTCCCAAAAAAGATGATTCTCCTTATGTAACAACCTATGATAAAACCTTGAAATTACTTAACGGTCATGTGGATGCAGGGCAAGACCCAATAGTTTTGGCTAAATTGGTGCACAGAATCATGCAGAGCAAAAATCCGAAGATACATTATAGGGCAGGAGCATTTTTACAAAAGTTTTCGATTGTATTAAAACGCATTTTGCCGGATGTTTTATACGAACGACTTTTAATGTCTTTCTATAAGATTTAGATTTAAGTCTATCAAATTTTTAATAATTATTTGAATTGTAGCTTGTATTAGTTTTATAAAGTTTTACATTTATAGCACAATTATAAAAACCGATCACTTACATGAAATTTTTTATTGATACTGCAAACCTCGAACAAATTAAAGACGCTCATGACCTTGGCGTATTGGACGGTGTCACCACCAATCCATCTCTTATGGCTAAAGAGGGTATTACTGGAGCTAAAAACATTCTTAAACATTATAAAGATATTTGTGCTATTGTTGATGGCGATGTATCTGCCGAAGTAATTTCTACGGATTTTGAGGGCATGGTGAAAGAGGGGAACGCCTTGGCTGTCCTAAACCCACAAATAGTAGTTAAACTCCCAATGATTAAAGCTGGAGTAAAGGCTTGTAAGTATTTTAGCGATAAGGGTATTAAAACCAATGTAACTTTGGTATTCTCTGTTGGTCAAGCCATCTTGGCAGCAAAGGCAGGTGCCACTTATGTTTCTCCATTTATTGGACGTTTGGATGATATTTCTACTGATGGCTTAAATCTAATTGCCGAAATTCGTCATGTCTATGATAACTACGGCTATAAAACAGAAATTTTAGCGGCTTCTGTACGTCACACCATGCATGTGATTGACTGTGCCAAAATTGGTGCGGATGTAATGACGGGTCCGTTGAGTTCTATTGAAGGACTTTTAAAGCACCCACTAACTGATATTGGTTTAGCAAAGTTTTTAGCAGATTTTAAGAAAGGAAATTAGTAACTCAAAAAATTTAAATAAAAAAATCTAAAAATCATCAAGGCGTTTTTTTGATATGATCATTTAAAAATACAAAGCTGTATTTTTTGATGAAATCGATAGTAGGGCAGTACTTGTCTTTAAAATTTATCTTTAGACCTCATTTGATGTATGCCTACAATTCTCTACTTTTGCAAAACTAAAATTTAAGAGCTATGCTTTCAGTATCAAACTTATCCGTTCAATTTGGAAAACGCGTATTATTTGACGACGTCAACATCACATTTAATAGCGGTAATTGCTATGGTATTATTGGCGCTAATGGAGCTGGTAAATCTACTTTTTTGAAAATATTATCTGGAAAACAAGAAGCTACTTCTGGTAATGTGCATTTGGAACCTAGAAAACGTATGTCAGTATTTGAACAAAATCACAACTTATATGATACGTACACTGTGCTTGAAACGGTATTAATGGGTAACAAGCCATTATACGCTATAAAAACCGAAATAGACACGCTTTACAACAATTATAATGACTCCAATGCAGATCGAATTGGAGAGTTACAGGTTCAATATGAAGAAATGAATGGTTGGAATGCAGAAAGTGATGCTGCGGCCATGCTATCCAATTTGGACATCAAAGAAGTCTTACACTATGTGACCATGGCTGATTTAGATGGAAAACAAAAAGTACGGGTACTGCTGGCACAAGCTCTCTTTGGAAATCCTGATGTGCTTATTATGGATGAGCCTACCAACGATTTGGATTATGAAACCATCGCCTGGTTGGAATCATTTTTAGCCAATTACGATAACTGCGTTATTGTTGTCTCTCATGACCGCCACTTTTTGGATGCCGTTTGTACCCATATTTCAGACATTGACTTTAATAAAATTAATCATTTTTCTGGAAACTATACTTTTTGGTATGAGTCTTCACAATTGGCAGCTAAACAGCGGGCGCAACAGAATAAAAAATCTGAAGAAAAGAAAAAAGAATTAGAAGAATTTATTCGTCGTTTTTCCGCAAATGTGGCCAAGTCAAAACAAGCCACCAGCCGAAAAAAAATGATTGAAAAGTTAGACATTTCAGACATTCGACCTTCTAGTCGTCGATATCCTGCTATTATTTTTGAACGTGAGCGAGAAGCTGGGGACCAAATTTTAAATATTGAAAAACTCTCCGATAATTTAGACAATGAATTGCTGTTTTATAATATCAATTTAAATCTCAGTAAAGGAGATAAAGTAGTGGTGTTTTCAAAAGATTCAAGAGCCACAACAGCATTCTATGAAATTATCAATGGTAAACAAAAGGCCAAATCAGGTAAATTTAGTTGGGGTATTACTACTTCACAGTCCTATCTACCATTGGATAACAGTTCGTTTTTCTCTGAAAAATTAACCCTTGTCGATTGGCTACGTCAATGGGCCACTACAGAAGAAGAACGTGAAGAAATTTATATACGTGGTTTTCTAGGCAAAATGATTTTTAGTGGGGAGGAAGCGCTCAAATCTTCCGATGTGCTTTCTGGAGGCGAAAAAGTACGTTGTATGCTCTCTAGAATGATGATGCTTAGGGGCAATGTTTTAATGTTAGATGAGCCGACTAATCACCTTGATTTAGAAAGCATTACCGCTTTTAATAATTCTTTAAAAAACTTCAAAGGGACTGTGTTATTTACCACACATGATCACGAATTTGCACAAACCGTCGCTAATAGGGTGGTAGAATTAACTCCTAAAGGAGTTATTGATCGATACACAACTTTTGACGAGTATATGCAAGACAAAAAAATTAAGGTATTGAGAGATAAAATGTACAACTAAGTTTAATAAATTTAGCTATTTAGCATTACTGGCATTACCAACATAGTAACTTCTTCTCCTGTATCTAATCCATCAACTGGTGTCAAAATACCAGCTCTATTGGGTAAACTCATTTCAAGTTTCACTTCTTCAGACTCTAAATTTCCAAGCATTTCATTTAAAAACCTAGAATTGAAACCGATTTGCATATCATCTCCTTGGTAATCACATGTTAGACGTTCTTCAGCCTTGTTGCTGTAATCTATATCTTCTGCAGAAATATTCAATTCTGCTCCAGCAATTTTTAGTCGAATTTGGTGAGTAGTTTTATTAGAGAAAATAGAGACACGTCGAACTGAGTTTAAAAACTGGTTGCGACCAATACTTAATTGATTTGGGTTTTCTTTGGGTATAACAGCTTCATAGTTTGGGTACTTGCCATCAATTAATCGACATATCAAAATTGAGTTTCCAAAAGAAAACTTAGCGTTTGAATCATTATATTCAATAGAAACATCCTCATTATCAGATCCTAAAATACCTTTTAACAGATTTAGAGGTTTTTTGGGCATAATAAATTCAGTAGTGTTATTTGCTTTCAAATCTAGTCTGGTATATTTTACGAGTTTATGTGCGTCAGTAGCAACAAAAGTGAGATTTTCAGTAGAAAACTGAAAAAAAACTCCGCTCATCACTGGCCTCAAGTCATCGTTCCCTGTGGCGAAAACAGTCTTATTTATTGCACTATTTAAGATATTAGCTGGAATAATAGTTTGGCTTGAATCTTTTAAATCAATAGGCTTTGGGAATTCATCGGCATTAACATATGCAAGTGCATACTTACCATCATTTGAACTAATTTCTATTGTATTATTGGGTTCTACAACAAAAGTCAAAGGTTGTTCAGCAAACGTTTTTAAAGTATCCAGTAAAAGTTTTGCGGGAACAGCTAATTTACCTTCACTCTCACTTTCTACATTAACAGTTGTTGACATAGTACTCTCTAAATCACTTGCGGATACAGTAAGCGATGAATGCTTTAATTCAAATAAAAAATTATCTAATATTGGAAGTGTGTTAGAGTTATTAATAATTCCCCCCAGCACTTGTAATTGCTTTTGTAAATAGGTACTAGAAACTATAAATTTCATTGAATATATTGTTTATTAAAAATGACCTGATTAATACAAATATATCTCATCAGCACCAATAATTAAAAATAACTTATTAACATTCTTTTCAGTACTGAAAACTTTAAAATTAATCATCGAAAAACTGAATTGTTATGCTATCCATCATCTCTAAGCCCATGAGGGTCGAGGCACCACCAACAGTAGCTTTATTGCTTTTATACATAGCAATTTCTAAATAATCCGAAGAATTAAAAACTGCCATACCACGTCCTTCATCGTTGCGATTGTGAATTGGGGTTTTAAAATTTACGATATCTGAGTAACGCTGGTATATTTTTGTAAACTTATTGTTACGTGCCATTATTTCATAACGTCGATTTTTTTGAATAGATTCAAAAAAAGGTTTTTTAATGTTCGTAACCAAATTGTCATAACGGTCGATATAGATTACATGCCCTATCAATTGGTGATTTTCGGCACTAATAAAGGGAGATATGTTTTTAATTGGTTTAATGTTTACTATAGTCTTTCCAATAACTTCAAGTTTACCACCTCTAGAAATATGTGCAGCGACCTTAACAAATACATCTA
This sequence comes from Formosa sp., assembly GCA_002698705.1. Classification (GTDB taxonomy): domain Bacteria; phylum Bacteroidota; class Bacteroidia; order Flavobacteriales; family Flavobacteriaceae; genus UBA3537. The sequence goes on from NZZM01000013.1 coordinate 30,619, forward strand.
AAACTGGAAAACTTCCTAAAACTTTATCATGAATGTTAATTTCAACAATTCGATCGGCTTTCATTTCTGTACATATCATGCTCAAAATACCATTGTTAGCACACACAAAATAGTGACCATTTAGTGACATAGCAATGTGAGTATTCTCTGGATTGAGTTCAGAATCAACTCCAATAATATGAATACTTCCTTTTGGAAAGCTGTTAAATGCATTTTGAATGACATAAGCGGCCTCAATAACACTAAAAGGAGAAATATTATGAGAAATATCAACAATATTAGCATTTGGAATTTCACAAAGCAATGCACCCTTTACTGCCCCAACAAAGTGTGCTTTCAATCCAAAATCGGTAGTCAAGGTGACAATTGACATAAAAAATAATATATTATATTTTTAAATAAAAAAATTACAATGCTGTCCTCAGCAAAACTCCTATACAAACCTACATAATTTTTTGTTTTTAATTTTTATTAACAGTCTAAATATTTAAGTAAAATTGTTAGTATTTTTATATAATACTTTTATTTATAAAACTGTAAATATTTTATCGTTTGAACGAACTTATTCTAGAATTAAAACAAATTTCTGCTAATGAATTTTTTGGTCCTCAAAACAAAAACATAAAGCTTCTCAATGGATATTTTCCAAAGTTGAAAATTGTCGCCAGAGGAAATAAAATTACAGCCTACGGAGACAAGAATTTACTTGATGAATTTGATAAGCGTATGGATATGCTGTTTAGTTATTTTAGTGATTATAATAATTTAGATGAAAATATAATTGAAAGAATTCTTGCTAGTGAATCCAAAGAGGAATATACTACCTCTGATGAAAGTGGTAAAGTTCTACTTCACGGAGTCAATGGGCGCATTGTCAAAGCACAAACCACTAATCAGCGAAAATTGGTTGATATGATGAATCAAAACGATATGGTTTTTGCAATAGGCCCCGCTGGAACTGGCAAGACCTATACAGGTGTTGCACTTGCTGTTAAAGCTCTGAAGAACAAAGAAGTTAAAAGGATTATATTAACTAGACCTGCGGTAGAAGCTGGTGAAAATCTAGGCTTTCTTCCTGGAGATTTAAAAGAAAAGTTAGATCCTTACATGCAACCATTATACGATGCACTTAGAGATATGATTCCCGCAGAAAAATTAGACAATTACATTGAAAAAGGAATCATTCAAATTGCACCGCTGGCTTTTATGCGCGGCCGTACTTTGGACCATGCTTTTGTAATTTTAGACGAAGGTCAAAATACCACCCACGCACAGATGAAAATGTTTTTGACACGAATGGGTAAAAACGCCAAATTTTTATTGACAGGGGATCCTGGCCAAATTGATTTGCCAAGGCGAGTCATTTCTGGCTTAAAAGAAGCCTTACTAATTTTAAAAGACATCAAAGGAGTTGGTATGGTGTTTTTAGATGATAAAGACGTGATTAGACATAAACTTGTCAAAAAAGTTATTGAGGCTTATAAAAACATTGAAAATAGAGAATAGACCATGAATACGAATCAAACGCTTATGGGAACTGATTTTAAGTTTCCAGGGCAATCAAATGTTTATAAAGGAAAGGTACGCGAGGTGTATACTGTTGGAAATTTTTTGATTATGATTGCTACCGACCGCTTATCAGCATTTGATGTCGTTATGCCAAAAGGCATTCCATTTAAAGGGCAAATTTTAAATCAAATTGCCGCCAAAATGATGAAATTAACGGAAGACATTGTTCCCAATTGGTTACTTACAACCCCAGATCCTAATGTAGCCATTGGTCATTGTTGCACCCCATTTAAAGTAGAGATGGTCATCAGAGGCTATATGTCTGGGCATGCGGCCCGCGAATATAAAGCTGGAAAACGCGTGCTGTGTGGGGTTATAATGCCAGAAGGTATGGAGGAAAATGATCCCTTTGAAAGTCCCATTATCACTCCAGCCACCAAAGCTGAAAATGGTGATCATGATGAGGACATTTCACGAGAAGCAATTTTAACTCGTGGTATTGTATCTGAAGCTGATTATTTGGTCTTAGAAGATTACACCCGTAAACTTTTTCAGCGGGGAACTGAAATTGCCGCTGCTCAGGGCCTAATTTTAGTGGACACTAAATATGAGTTTGGAAAAACAAAAGATGGTAAAATCGTTTTAATTGATGAGATTCATACCCCTGATTCCTCTCGTTATTTTTATGCCGATGGCTATCAAGCTCGTCAAAATAGAGGAGAGGCACAAAAACAATTATCTAAAGAATTTGTGAGGCAATGGCTGATTCAAAATGGATTTCAAGGCTTAGAAGGACAAATAGTTCCCTTTATGTCGGACGCATACATTGAAACGGTCAGCAAACGCTACATTGAACTTTACGAAAATATTACCGGGGATGCTTTTGTACGCAGCGATCTGTCAAACATCAACAATCGCATTGAAACCAATGTCCTTAATTTCCTTTCGACTTCATAAAATCATTGATTTTAGATAAATAACTGTAGGCGCTGTGCCTGTGTATCGCAATAGCGCTGATTAGCACTAGGAATATAAATGCGCCAATAACAGCTTTAATAGGCTCTAAATTTTTTCCAATTATCCGATTCAAGCCCCAGCCTGTAAAACTCCCATACAACACAATAAAGTGAATC
>NZZM01000014.1 GCA_002698705.1 Formosa sp.
GCTGACGAACTTTATTCTGCGCTCAACGATGCCAGTTCAACAGAAGTTGCGCTTGATCTTATGTTTGGTGGTGATAGTAATGGATCTGCTGGATTTGCTGATCCTGCTCTCAACGGTACTTCTAAAATTATTCGTTCAAAAACTTCAGCCTATGCCGATACCGCAAGCAATTTAGCAGTATTTGATAGCTGGCTTGCAGAATTTGCCAATGATGTAGCACCAAATTTAGGTGGGACTGCTTCTGATGGTGTTGCTGGAATGTTTGATGGTTATCAGTTGAATGCTGCTGGTCAAGAGCTAGATCAGTTATTCTTTAAAAGTTTGATTGGTGCTTTTGCATTAGATCAAATCATAAATAACTACATCACACCAAGTCAATTGGATTCTGGTACAAGACGCGACGAAAATACAGCTGGCACTCTAGAAGATGGTGATCCTTACACAACAATGGAGCATAAATGGGATGAAGGATTTGGATACCTTTATGGACAGGTTGCAGATGTAGAATCTAATTTTGGTTTGCCTGCTGAAGGTGAAGCTACTGGAAACTTACTTATGAAATATTTTAAGAAAGTAGAAGAAAATTATGAGCCAGGAATTGCTGAAACTGTTTACAACGCATTTATTGCTGGACGTCATGCCATAACAATTGCAGATTATGATGCTCGTGATGCAGCTGCGACAACCATCAAAACAGAGCTTTCAAAGGTTATTGGTTATTATGCCAAACACTATTTAAATGATTACATTACAAAAGCTGGAAGTGGAAATATTTCTGGAGCACACCATTCATTATCTGAAGGCTATGGTTTTATTTTCAGCCTTCAGTTTACAAATGATGGAGGAGACAGCCCATATGTGGACCGTGGTACTTTAATGTATGCTCTTACTGGCGAAGGCGCACCTCCTGGAATGGGAGCTTATTTTGCAGACTTTCATAACTTGAATTCTATTTATATAACGGATCCACAACAAGGTATGATTGCTCTAATTGATAATGCTTTTGGTTGGTAATATTACCAAAATTGAAGTAACTAAAATAATAATTGTTAATTATTTGAATTCATAACAGTTAACTGGGTGCCTGTAATTATCTTTGCAGGCATCTGGTTTATTTAATAATTTAAGATTATGTTGAAAAAAATTGCTTATTTAAGCTTAATCTCATTTGCACTTTTGATTGGATGCTCTGATGACAGTACTTCTTCTCAAACTTCGCAGACAGTTTGGGAACAAAAATCTCAAATGCTCACCAATTGGGCGGATAATTTTATTGTACCCAATTATCAAAATCTTTCAGACAAACTGACAGTTCTCGAAACTTCAGTCACCGCCTTTAATGCGGCACCCAACCTTGAATCATTAGAAACTGTTCGTACATCATGGCTCGAAGCTTATAAATCATGGCAACACGTCGAAATGTTTAATATTGGTCCTGCAGAGCAAACTTTCTATCATTTAAAGATGAATGTTTATCCTGCTTCAACCGAAAATATTGATACCTTTATTGCCTCTGGGAATTTTTCAAATTTAGACAATGCACCTTATTATTCTGCCCAAGGCTTTCCAGCCATGGATTATCTTTTGTTCGGGCTCAATTCAGATGATGCGTCTATCGTAAATCTTTACAATTCTAATCCTAATTACTGTAATTACCTTTCGGAAATTATGGACAGAATGGTTTTCAACACCAATTATGTCAAAAGTGAATGGAGCAGTTACCGAGCTGGTTTTATTGAATCTGTTGAAAATACAGCAACTTCATCTGCCAATAAAATGACAAATGATTTTATTTATTATTATGAAAAAGGGTTTAGAGCCAACAAATTTGGGATCCCAGTCGGAATCTTTTCAGGTGGAAATATTTTCCCCGAAAAAGTAGAAGCTTACCATAACCAAAATGTGAGTAAATTACTCGCCCTGGAGGCTATGGACGCCATTAAAAGCTTTTTCAATGGCAATGGTAATCCTAGTTTAAAACAGTTTCTTGATAATTTTGCGACAGAAGAGATGCTTAACTTGAGCAGCGATATTAATGCACAGCTAGATCTCGGAAAATCATCAATTGAAGGACTGGATTCTAATTTTGTAAATCAGTTAAATAACGATTTTTTAGGTATGGCCGTTACCTACGACAACATACAGGCTGGAACGGTTCTTCTAAAAACAGACATGTTATCTGTTTTACAAATTGCGACCGACTATGTAGATGCTGATGGCGATTAAAACTAACGTTTGAAAATATAAAATATACTTTTTAAATGATTTTAGAGATTAATAATTATTTAAAAAGATCAACTGCGTCTTCAAAGCTCGCGGTTTTCAGAATTTGTTTTGGACTAATGATGCTTTACAGCATGGTTAGGTTCTGGTCTAAGGGTTGGATTCAATCAGTATATATAGAACCTAAGTTTCATTTTAAGTATTATGGTTTTGACTGGATTCAGAGTTTGGGCAGTTATAACTATCTACTTTTTATCGTCTGTATTTTATGTGCTGTTCTCATCACAATTGGTTTGTGGTATAGGTTTAGTATTCTGCTATTTTTCTTGTGCTTTACCTATATAGAACTCATTGAAAAAACAACTTATTTAAATCACTACTATTTCATCAGTATTTTAAGTTTTTTGCTTGTTTTCTTGCCTGCAAACAAATGCTTTTCAATGGATGTTTTTTTTAGAAAAAAACAATATAAAGAAATCCCACAATGGACTGTTGATGCAATAAAACTCCTGATGGTCATCGTTTATTTCTATGCTGGCCTTGCAAAGATTAATTCGGACTGGCTTTTAAAGGCATTGCCACTCAAAATATGGATGCCTTCCAAATACGATATTCCTCTAATAGGTGAAACTTTATTGCAACAAGAGTGGGTACATTATGCCATGAGTTGGGGAGGTATGCTTTACGATCTCAGTATTCCATTTCTTTTGTTCTATAGAAAGACCAGACTTTATGGCTTTGCATTGGTAGTCTTTTTTCATGTTTTTACAGCCGTTTTATTCCCCATAGGCATGTTTCCATACATCATGATCGTCAGTGCCTTGATCTTTTTTGATGGCGAGACCCACAACAAGATCGTCACATTGCTAAAGAAAATCATTAAGCCCTTGCGTTTTTTAGTGGATATTTCGGCCATAGAAAATGTAAATCAATTTAATTACAAGCGGCCTAAATTGATGCTTTGGACCCTTGGCGTTTTTTTTGCCATTCAGATGGTGATCCCCTTCAGATATGTTTTATACCCATCGGAACTATTTTGGGCCGAGGAAGGGTATCGATTTTCTTGGAGAGTGATGTTGGTTGAGAAAATAGGTTATACCAATTTTAAAGTTGTCAATAAAAAGTCCGGTCGTTCTTTTTATGTTAGAAATGGTCATTTTTTGACAGACCTTCAAATCAAACAAATGAGCTTTCAACCAGATATGATTTTGCAGTATGCACATTATTTAGGTGACCATTTTAAAAGTCAAGGGCATAAAAATATCGGGATATATGCGGAAAGCTATGTATCCCTCAATGGTAGATCTAATCAGCAATTTATTGACCCTGAAATCGATTTGCTGGTGCAAAAAGAATCGTTCAAACACAAACACTGGATTAAACCTTTTAAAGATGAGATTAAAGGATTTTAAAATTATTTATTTACTGTTACTAGCTAACCTTTTATCGTTTGGGCAATCCGAAGTCTCGGGAACCGTTTACGATAAATTTACAGAAGCTCCTATTGCATCCGTTGAAATTTTTTCAGGATTTGGGAAATTGTTAACTACAACCGATATTAAGGGATCTTATGCCTTTGTCACAGACAAAGACAGTCTTGATTTGATCTATTTTTCCTATAACTACAAACCTTTTAAAACAAGCTTAAATGCTTCCAAAAACCTTGAGTTGAAGGTTGTTTTAGAGCCACTTACAGAGCAGTTATCATCTGTTGAACTGGCTGTTGTAAAAAAACAATATTTTTCTGTCAAACGCATGGCTGATGTAGAAGAAATGGCTATCTACGCCGGTAAAAAAAACGAGGTAGTCGTAATGAATAATATTTTTGCAAATCTGGCCACTAACAATGCCAGGCAAATATACAGCCAGATTGCAGGGTTGAATATTTATCAAAACGACGATGCTGGATTACAACTCAATATTGGAGGCCGTGGTCTGAATCCCAATCGAACCTCAAATTTTAATACCCGTCAAAATGGCTATGACATTAGTGCGGATGTATTGGGATATCCTGAGAGTTATTATACCCCTGCCTCCGAAGCCCTTTCAGAAATTCAAATTGTTCGCGGGGCGGCCTCACTACAATATGGCACCCAGTTTGGCGGCTTGGTAAATTTTAAAATGAAAGACCCCAACCCCAATCGTTTATTGGAAATTCAAACAAGAAACACCATGGGTAGCAACAATCTTTATACAAATTTCACAAGCATTAGTGGAACTAAAAACAAGCTTGGCTATTATGCGTTTTTTAATTATAAAGAAGGTGATGGTTTTAGAGATAACTCTAATTTTTCATCTAGAAATATGTATTTAAAATTGGTGTATAAACTTTCAGACAAAACAGAGATATCAGGGGAAATAACGTATTTGAATTATTTGGCCAAGCAAGCCGGAGGCTTGAACAATTCAATGTTTGCCAGCGATCCTTATCAAAGCAATAGATCCAGAAATTGGTTTGCCATCAATTGGTTACTTTACAATGCCAAAGTGACCCATGAATTTTCTGAAAGCACAAAATTCAGTTTTAATTTTTTTGGACTTGACGCGACCAGAGATGCCCTTGGGTTTAGGACCAACAGAGTTGATCAAGTAGATTCTTTTGAAGCACGAGACCTCATTAAAGGCGATTTTAAAAATTACGGTTTTGAGTCGCGATTGATTCACAATTACAAACTGTTAAATAAAAATGCTACAGCGCTTTTGGGTGTTAAGCTTTACAAGGCCAACAATACAGGTCAACAAGGTCCTGGCAACAGCGGATCAGGTCCCAATTTTAGTTTTCAAACCCAACAATACATTGACTATCCTGCCCAGTCCGATTATACTTATCCAAATCTTAACACCGCTATTTTTGGGGAACAATTAATTTACTTAAATGATCAAATTTCAATCACCCCAGGGTATCGATTTGAGTACATCAAAACCGAAAGCCAAGGCTATAGCAAACGCATAAATTTAGACGGTGCTGGTAATGTCATCTTAAATGAAACTGATTTTTACGACGAAACACGTGAGCGTTCCTTTGTTTTGTTGGGTCTTGGCGCTAGTTATAAACCCAATACTTCCTTGGAGTTTTATGGCAACCTATCTCAAAACTATAGATCTGTAACTTTTGCAGACATCAGCATCATCAATCCAGCCTTTGTGATTAACCCCAATATCACAGATGAAAAAGGCGCAACAATCGATGTGGGCGCGCGTGGTGTTTTCAAAAATTACATTTCCTACGACATCAGTATCTTCTCATTAATTTATGATGACCGTATTGGATTTTTACAGAAAGTTTTTCCTGATGGAAATGTGCGCTCTGAACGAGGTAATATTGGAAAAGCAAGAATTTTCGGATTTGAAAGTCTGTTGGATTTTAATCTCAATGAAATTTTTAATTTTGACAACAAGCTTAAATCTAATTTATTTTTTAACACCTCCCTTATTAATTCCAAATACACTGCAAGTCAAGCCAATGGAATTGTAGGAAATCGTGTAGAGTTTATTCCCAGAGTTAATTTTAAGACTGGATTTAAGTTTTCTTATGAAGATTTCATCGTTAATCTTCAGTATTCTTATTTATCAGACCAGTTTACAGATGCTACCAATGCTACTGAGGGGAATTTAAGTGGTGTCATTGGCGCCATTCCTGCTTACGATATTTTAGATTTTGGATGTTCCTATAAATGGGGTGCATTTCAGTTTGAATCAGGTGTAAACAATCTTCTTGATAATGCGTATTTTACAAGACGGGCAACCGGTTATCCAGGTCCAGGTATCATTCCCTCTGCTCCTCGAAATTTTTTCCTTACCGTCCAATATAAATTGTAGTTAATGCATTTTCTAAAACTTTCTTTATTAATCTTATTTTGCGGTACGCAATGGCTTTTTTCCCAAGCTCCAACTGAAGTTGTTTTGGATTCTACAGAAGTTGAAAATCTTAATGAAGTCATCATTTCTGCTACCCGCACCAAACGGCAATTGGCTTCAGTGCCTTTGCCTACACAATTGATTTCAGCCAAGGCGATAGCCGCTGCAAATTTTATTCGCCTCAATGACATTCTTGAGGAACAAACAGGCTTGCTAATGGTTCCTGACTATGGTGGAGTAGAAGGCCTTCAAATGCAGGGACTAGACAGTCAATACAATTTAATTTTAATTGACGGAGTACCGCTTATAGGCCGTTCCGCAGGCACTTTGGACTTATCCAGAGTTTCCGTTGGCAATATCAAACAAATTGAGATTGTAAAAGGGCCTTCTTCTAGCCTTTATGGCAATGAAGCTTTGGCGGGCGTTGTTAATATAATAACGCAAACCCCTAAGACCGGTTTTGGTGGTCGTTTTTATTACCGCGGAGGTACTTTTAGTTCAAATGACTTGAGTACAGAGTTCAGTTATAAAAAAGACAAACTTGGGCTTTATGCTTTTATCAATCGCTTTTCTAATGAGGGGTACGATTTAGTAGGCTCAGACGATGTAAGCACTGTTGAGCCTTTTTACAATTATACGTTTAACACTAAAATTAATTATGAGTTTTCAGACAAAGTCAAGCTCTTCGTTTCTGGCAGGCTCTACTGCCAATTGCAAGAAAATGTCGCGAGTGCCAGCTATGATGGAGAGAGTCAAATTGATGAATGGAATTTTCATTCAAAATTAGAACTTAAATTCAATGAAAGATGGGATAATCAACTCGAATTCTACACCACTACTTACAAGGCAGAAGAATTTCTAAATGACACAACAGGCAATTTATTCTCATACAGCGATTTTAAACAACGTTTTTTAAGACCTGAATTTAGAACTGTCTTTAAGCCGAGTGCACAAAATTCATTCATCGCTGGGGTAGGTATGCAATTCGAAAGTTTACAAAGAACAGACTTTTTTGGATACCCAAAATTTAATTCATTCTATCTTTATTCACAATATGAATACACTAAAAATGATCAGTTTAATTTAATTTTAGGTATTCGTTTTGATGGTCATAACGAATACACATCTCAACTTAGCCCCAAAGCGGCTGTGCGATATAAATTCAATGATAAACTAGCTTTAAAAGGTTCTATAAGTTACGGATTTAAAACCCCTGACTTTAGACAATTATATTTTGATTTTACAAATGCAACTGTAGGCTATACGGTTTTAGGCTACAATGCCGTAGCTACACTTATCCCAGAGTTGGAGGCCAATGGAGATATTTCGAGCCTAATTCTACCTCTAAGTTCTTTTGAAGGAGATTTAAATCCGGAAAGTTCAATTGGATATAACCTTGGAATTGACCTAACTCCTGATCCAAATCTTAAGATCAATCTTAATTTATTTAGGAATGAAATCACCAACCTAATTGACACTAGAGTGATTGCTATAAAATCAAACGGTCAAAACGTTTTTAGTTATTATAATGTAAACGAGATTTACACCCAAGGGCTAGAATTTAATACAAGCTTAAAATTCAATAAAAACACAGTGCTAACGGCTGGTTATCAATTGTTGTATGCAAAAGATAAAAAAGCTGTTCAAGCTTTTAAAAATGGTGAAGTATTTGCTAGATTAACACCAACATCACCCGCTTTTGCACTTTCTGAAAAAGATTATTTTGGCCTGTTAAACCGCTCCAGACATATGCTAAATTTTAAGCTTTCCTATAGTTTTGAAGAATGGAATTTAGAAAGTAACATAAGAGCCACATACAGAAGTAAATTTGGGCTTTATGATAACAATGGCAATGGTTATTTAGATGCTTATGATACTTTTGTTTCTGGCTATTCAATTTTTGACTTTGCGATTAATAAAACCATTTTTGAACATTATAAATTAGGTTTTGGAATGGATAATTTTTTAGATTTTAACGACCCTCAAAATATAAGTAATATCGCTGGCAGGATCGTTTACGGAAATGTGATAATAAATTTTTAACAATAAATACAATATTAATGAAACCATTTAGTAAATATAAAATTTTAATAATCTTGTTTTTTTTTGCATTCAATTCCTGTAGTGACGATGGAGGAACCCCTTTGCCAGCTGAGGAATATTTACAAATAATAAACTTACATGCGCCAATGACAGGTGGCCAAGGTCAAGAACCATCAGGTGGTTCTTATACAAAGTTTAATTTCTCCACAGGTGAGGTCACTACAAGCGAAACCGATTGGGATATTGCCTTTAGAGGGACAACAATTATCGTTAATGGCGGCACATCAATAGTTGCTGCAGATGAACCACAGCGGAATGGTAATGCAGCTGCTTACATTGAAAACAGTGTATTTTCAGCTGTGTCATCTGTTAACCAGAGTCTTTTTTTACAAGATTCTTCAAACGGTTTTGCCATTTCCACTGGAAGTGGAAATGGTTGGTATACATATACAGGTCCACCAGACCATTTAATTTTTCCAATACCTGGAATAACTTTAGTTTTTAGAACTCATGATTCTAAATACGCAAAGGTTGAGATTTTAAGTTATTATAAGGATTTAGACAATTCTTTCTCCGAAAATGCACGCTATTTCACATTTAATTATTTATACAATTCCAACGAAAATCAAACCACTTTTTGATGATTTCAAAATATTAAATAGACAATAAAATAAAAAACCTTAAATTTGCATGCAATTAAACCTAATTGCAATGCAATCAAACCATACTAAAATTATTGGAGAAGGTCTCACTTATGATGACGTTCTGTTGATACCGGCTTATTCTGATATTTTACCCCGGGATGTCAGTATAAAAACTAAATTTTCCAAAAATATTGAATTAAATGTTCCAATAGTATCAGCAGCAATGGACACAGTTACAGAGAGTGCAATGGCTATAGCTATTGCCCGAGAAGGAGGTATTGGAGTGTTACATAAAAATATGTCTATTCAACAACAAGCTGTTGAAGTTCGCAAAGTCAAGCGTGCTGAAAGTGGTATGATTATAGACCCAGTTACACTTCAGTTGGACGCTAAGGTAATAGACGCTAAAAATAGTATGAAAGAACACAGTATTGGGGGTATTCCAATTATAGATAACAATGGAGTGTTGAAAGGAATTGTTACTAATAGGGATCTTAGATTTGAAAAGAACAATGATCGATTAATCACAGAGGTTATGACGTCCAAAAACTTAGTTGTGACTTCAGAAGGTACTTCGCTTAAACAAGCTGAGGGTATTCTACAAAAAAATAAGATTGAAAAATTGCCTGTTGTTGATACAGATAATAAACTTATCGGATTAATTACCTTTAGAGATATAACAAAACTCACCCAAAAACCTATATCAAATAAGGATAAATATGGCCGCCTAAGAGTAGCCGCAGCAATAGGCGTTACTCATGACGCTATAGAACGTACTAAAGCTTTAGTTAGCTCTGGGGTTGACGCCATCGTTATTGATACAGCACACGGGCATACAAAAGGGGTGGTTAGTACTTTAAAAATAATCAAATCTGAGTTTTCTGATTTAGATATTGTAGTAGGTAATATAGCTACTGCGGCTGCTGCAAAATATTTAGTAAAAGCAGGAGCTGACGCAGTAAAAGTTGGTATTGGACCAGGGTCTATTTGTACTACACGTGTTGTTGCTGGCGTTGGCTTTCCACAGTTTTCTGCTATTTTAGAAGTGTCAGAAGCAATTAAAGGTTCTGGGGTTCCAGTAATTGCTGACGGAGGGATTCGTTATACTGGAGACATTCCAAAGGCTTTGGCTGCAGGCGCTGATTGTGTAATGTTAGGATCACTTTTAGCAGGAACTAAAGAATCACCAGGAGAAACTATTATTTTCGAGGGAAGAAAGTTCAAATCTTACAGGGGAATGGGTTCTTTAGAAGCCATGAAAGAAGGTAGTAAGGACCGTTATTTTCAAGATATAGAAGATGATATTAAAAAACTTGTTCCAGAAGGAATAGTCGGACGCGTTCCTTACAAGGGTGAACTTTTTGAAAGTCTTCACCAGTTTATTGGAGGCATCAGAGCGGGTATGGGCTATTGTGGTGCTAAAGATATATATACATTGAAAGAAACCAGCCAATTTGTTAAAATTACTTCTTCTGGGATTAGCGAAAGTCACCCGCACAATGTGATGATTACAAAAGAAGCTCCTAATTATTCTAGATAATTACTTTATAATCGTTACTAAACATTTAAGATTGTTTAATAATTTTTAAATTTGTTAATTCTTACATTAATAAAGCTATGCGCATTTTTTCATTTTTTTTCATCCTTTTTACTCTTAGTATAAATATTTTAAATTCTCAGGATTTAGATTCAAAAACACTAATGACTATTGGTAATCAAAATATTTCAGTTAAAGAATTTCTAAGGGTTTATAATAAGAATATAAACTTAGTTCAAGATCAAAATCAGAAAGATATTGATTATTACATTAATCTTTACTCAAAATATAAATTAAAGCTAATTGAAGCAAAAGAATTGGGATATGATCTGAAAGATAGTTATAAGAAAGAGTTTACATCATATAAAAATCAGCTTTCTAACGCATATACAACCGATAAAGAAGTTACAGAATCTCTTGTTAAAGAGGCCTACAATCGTACTGCAAATGAAATAAAAGCACAGCATATTTTAGTACGATTTCAAGATAATCAGGATTCATTGTTAGCTTATGAAAAAATACAATCATTAAGGTCGCGTTTAATTAACGAAGATTTTTTAAACTTACGAAGTTTATTACATGATGGTAAATCAATTTTTGTTGAGGATTTAGGATATTTCTCAGCTTTTAAAATGGTTTATGAGTTTGAAAATGCTGCCTTCAACACTCTTGTTGGTCAAACTTCTACTCCTTTTCGAACTCAATTTGGATATCATGTGGTTAAAGTGTTAGATACAAGGCCCTCAAGAGGAAAAGTTCAAGTTGCTCATATAATGATTTCTAATACTCAAAAAGACAGTAGCTTAGTTCCTGAAATTCGTATTAATGAGCTTTATAATTCTCTAATTCAAGGGAGTTCTTTTGAAACTTTAGCAAAACAGTTTTCTGACGACAAAAGCTCAGCATCAAAAGGCGGAGTTATGAATCCTTTTAAGTCCGGAGATATTAACTCTGAAGTTTTTGTTGATACAGCTTTTAATTTAAATGAAATAGGCTCAATATCTAAACCAATTCAAACTCAATATGGTTGGCATATATTAAAACTAATATTAAAATCACCAATTCAACCTTATGAAATAATAAAACAAGATTTAGAAAAAAAAGTAAAACGTGATTCACGCTCACTAATAATTCGAAAAAAAATGATTGAAAAGTTAGTAAGTAAATATGAAATTTTTGAGCCAAATCTAGATTTAATTTCTCAATTGATTACTAAAAACGCCAATGAATCTAGTTGGGTATTAAAGGCTACAAAGCTGAAAGACGTGTTTTTAAGAATTGAAGATAAAATTTATACTTATGAAACCTTTTTAAAATTTTTAAACCAAAACAATAGATTATACGATAAATCAAAGAGTAATGATGAATTTATAAAAAAACAATACAAAACCTTTTTTGAAAATAACCTTTTTGAATACAAAAAAAATAACTTAATAAATGAGAATGAAGAATTTGCCAATATCTTGAAGGAATACGAAGATGGTTTGTTATTGTTCGATATTATGCAAGACAAAATATGGGATGTAGCAAAAAACGACACTATTGCTCTAAAATTATTTTATGATAATAATGTTTCAAAATTTAAATCCAAGGAAAAAATTATTGGAACAATTATTAGTTCCAAAGATAAAAAACACTTAAAAAAAGTTATTAAATTGTGGGAAAAATCAATCATTAATAAAGAGATTTCAAATCAATTAAATTATAAATCTCAAGTTATTATTTTATCCACAGGTGAGTTCGAGATAACTGACCCGTTGTTACCACAAAATAAAAATTTTAAAAAAGGTATTTCAAAAATAATAGAGTTTGAAAATAATTATGTTGTTCTAAAAGTTCAAGATATAATACCTACTAAAACCCTTCCATTTGAAAAAATAAAAGGATCTGTAATATCTAAATACCAATCTTTTTTAGAGACCAATTGGGTTGAGAAATTAGCAAACAAATACCATATTAAAATTGACAATAAAGTTCTTGAAGAGCTTAAGAAATCTCTAATTAAATAATGAAATTTTCTTTTATCATTATATTTATTATAATCCTACTTAATTCTTGTGATATTTCAAGAAAGGAGTCAAATTACAATCCTGTTGCGAGGGTTAACGATACTTTTTTAATGTTTGATGAAATTGATAAATCCTCATTTACAGGATTGAATCAAAAAGATAGTATAATGAAAATTCAAATGATAATTAATAATTGGGCTACTCGTAGATTACTTGAAGAAGTTGCATTTATTAATCTTGATAAAGAAAAGCAGCTTGAATTTGAAGTACTTGTTGAACAGTATAAAAGTGATTTGCACACCTCAGCATATCTTGAAGCACTGGTAAAGAAAAACTTGGATACAGTCATCAGTAATTCAGAGTTAGAAAAGGTTTATTTTCAAAATAAAGAGCTTTTTGTTTTAAAGGAAGATTTGGTAAAACTAAGATATATTAATCATGATTTAAACTTACCAAATGCAAAAGAAATAAAGGAACGTTTTAAGCGATATAATTTTGATGATCAATTAGTTTTAGATTCAATATCAATTCAATTTAAATCATTTTTCCTAAATGATTCTGTTTGGATAAAGTCAGATCAGGTAATTTCAAAAATTAAGCCTTTACAAAAGGGTTTTAATAAGCTTTTACTAAAAAAATTAAATTTTATACAGCTCAAAGATTCATTAGGGTTATATTTGGTAGAAATAAAAAATTTTGTTGGAATTAACAATCAAGCTCCATTAGCTTATGTATTACCAACTTTAAAACAAATTATAATTAACAAACGAAAACTTAAACTAGTCAATCAATTAAAAAGTGAAATTGTTAATGATGCTATTGAAAATAAAAATTTCGAAATTTATGATTAAATCTAAGTCACTTATAATTTTTTTATCACCTTTTCTGTTTTACCATTCTTATTCTCAAGAAATTATTGAAGATAGTAAAGTAGAAATCGTCATTGAAAAAGATTTGGACTCAACTAAATTGATTAAAGTTGATGGTGTTGCTGCTGTCGTTGGAGATTTTGTCATTTTAGATTCTGATATTGATAAACAATTTGCTCAACTGCAGGCAAGTGGAGTTTCAACTACCGATATCTCGCGTTGTCAATTATTTGGTAAATTACTTGAAGATAAGCTTTATATTCATCATGCCATACAAGATAGTATTGAAGTAAATGTTACGGAAATTAAATCCTATGTTGATCAACAGTTGGAAGGCTTTGCAGAACAAATAGGCTCAATGGATAAATTAATTGCATATTATAATAAATCTTCAGAACAAGAATTAAGAGACGAGATGTACGAGCTTAATAAAAATGGACAAATGGCTTCTAAAATGCAACAAAAAGTAGTTGAGGAAATTGAGGTTACACCCGAAGAAGTGAGACAATTCTTTAATAAAATTCCTGAAGAAGAACGTCCTTTGTTTGGAACTGAATTAAGGGTTGCACAAATTGTTGTAGTCCCTCAAACCACACAAAAAGAGGTTGATAAAGTCATAAAACGTTTACGTGAATTTAGAGCTGACATTCTAAATAACGGAAGTAGTTTTACAACTAAAGCTGTGCTTTACACTGAAGATCCTGGTTCCAAACGTACCGGTGGTAAGTATACATTAAATAAAAAGCGCCCCAGAATGGTCAAAGAATTTCGAGAAGTTGCATTTTCACTAGAAGAGGGTGAAATTTCTGAACCTTTTAAATCAGAATCTGGATATCATATTATTTACTTAGAAAAAATTAGAGGACAGGAATATGACACCAGACATATATTATTGAGGCCTAAATTAACTAAAGATGCGATTATTGCAGCAAAAGAAAAAATCGAAAAAGTAAGACAAAATATTATTGATGGTAAAATCACATTTAAAGCTGCGGCTTTAGAATTTAGTGATGAAAAAGAAACTAAATTCGATGGCGGTCAATTAAGAAATCCTGAAACGCAGGATTATAATTTTGAATTAACAAAAATGGATCCAGAGTTATACTCTCAAATTCAAAATTTAAAAGACAATCAGATAAGTCCAGTTTATCAAGATGAAGATCGATATAATTCCGTTAAGTTTAAAATTTTATCCGTTACACAGCGTACTGATGAGCATGAGGCTGACTTTGCAAAAGATTATCTAAAAATCAAAGATTTAGCTCTACAGGAAAAACAACTTAACACTATCTCAGATTGGCAAGAAGAAAAAATCATGGATACTTACATCAAAATTAATGGAGATTTAAGAACTTGTGAATTTAATAGTAACTGGTTTAAAATTAAAAATTAATTATTAATGTCAGATGTAAAAGCTGTAGAAAAATTCCTTCAGAGGTATCATGATTTAAAACATGAGATTTCTAAAGTTATCGTTGGTCAGGATGCTGTTATTGAAGAGATCTTAATTTCTATATTTTCTGGGGGTCATGTATTACTTATTGGTGTACCTGGATTAGCTAAGACTTTAATGGTGAAAACTATTTCAACAGCTTTAGGGCTTGATTTTAAACGTATCCAATTTACACCCGATTTAATGCCTTCAGATATATTAGGTAGTGAAATTCTTGACAACAAAAAAAATTTTAAATTTATAAAAGGTCCTATATTTTCTAATATTGTCTTGGCTGATGAAATAAATAGAACACCACCCAAAACACAAGCTGCACTTTTGGAAGCTATGCAAGAGAATTCAGTCACTGTGGCTGGTACACTTTACAATTTAGACAGGCCTTATTTTGTGTTGGCAACTCAAAACCCAATTGAACAAGAAGGCACATATCCACTACCTGAGGCTCAGTTGGATAGATTTATGTTTGCTATTAATTTAAAGTACCCAACATTTACAGAAGAAGTTGAAATTGTAAAGCAAACGACTTCAAATGAAATATTTGTTCCAAATCCTGTTTTTGATTCCTCCTCAGTAACTGAATTTCAAAGGTTAATTCGAAAAATTCCAATTGCAGATAATGTGGTCGAGTATGCTGTGAAAATGATTTCTAAATCTAGACCCGGTGCTGATAATTCTTTTGATTTAATTAAAGACTTTGTTTCATGGGGCGCAGGACCCAGAGCTTCTCAGAATTTAATTCTTGCAGCTAAAACAAATGCAGTTTTACATGGAAAATATACTCCGGACATTGAAGATGTTAGGAAAGTATCAAAAAGTGTTTTACGACACAGAATTATTAAAAACTATAAAGCTGAGGCAGAAGGAATTAGTATTGATGAAATTATTGAAAGGTTGTATTAACATATAATTTTTATACAACTCTATTTTTTAAAATTTGTACATTTACTCTAGATTTTAAATCATTTATGAACTTATACTCCGAATATTTAAATGAGATTAGGGAGAGAGAAAAAATAGATCTTGATCCAAAACCAATTGATAATGCAGAACTGTTATCTGAAATTATTGAGCAGATTAAAGACTTAAACCATAAGCACAGGAATGATTCTTTAAAATTTCTTTTTTATAATGTACTACCAGGTACTACTTCGGCAGCAGCTGTCAAAGCCTCATTTTTAAAGGAAATCATTCTTGGAAATTCCGTAATAGAAGAAATTTCTGTTAGTTTCGCTTTTGAGCTATTATCACATATGAAAGGTGGTCCTTCGATTGAAGTTCTCATAGATATAGCTTTAAGTGAGGACAACTTATTAGCAAAAGAAGCTGCCAATGTATTAAAGATGCAGGTTTTTCTTTACGAATCTGATACAGATCGTTTGCACAAGGCTTTCAAGAAAGGAAACACTATTGCTAAACAAATTATTGAAAGTTATTCTAAAGCTGAATTCTTCACTAAACTTCCTGATCTTCCAGAAGAAATTAATCTTGTCACATTTGTAGCAGGTATTGGTGACATCTCAACAGACTTGTTGTCACCTGGAGGAGATGCACATTCAAGATCAGATAGACAATTACATGGTAAATGTATGTTCGAGCATAATAAAGATCAACAAAAAGCACTAATAGAATTACAACAAAAACACCCTAACAAAAGAGTAATGTTAATTGCTGAGAAAGGCACTATGGGAGTTGGATCTTCAAGAATGTCTGGGGTTAATAATGTTGCACTTTGGATTGGTGAAAAAGCAAGTAAGTATATACCATTTATTAATATTGCCCCAGTCGTAGCTGGTACCAATGGTATATCTCCCATTTTTCTTACAACAGTCGGTGTTACAGGCGGTATAGGACTGGATTTAAAAAATTGGAAGAAAAAGTACAATGCTGAAGGCAATCTAGTACTTGATGAAAATGATGAACCTGTCCTAGAGAAAGTTTACTCTGTTGACACAGGGACTGTTCTAACTATTAATACAAAAACAAAAAAACTTTTTAATGGTAATAATGAATTAATGGATGTTTCTTCAGCATTCACTCCTCAAAAGATAGAATTCATGAAAGCCGGAGGATCTTATGCAATCGTTTTTGGTAAAAAACTACAATCCTTTGCTGCAAAAGCTCTAGGTAAGAACATAACTCCTGTTTTTGCAAAATCAAAAGAAGTTTCAATTAAAAATCAAGGTCTAACAGCTGTTGAGAAAATTTTTAACAAAAATGCTGTTGGTACTTCAGGTGCAACTTTACATGCAGGTTCTTATGTTCGTGTGGAAGTTAATATTGTTGGGTCTCAGGACACAACTGGTTTAATGACATCTCAAGAATTAGAAATGATGGCTGCTACTGTGATATCTCCTATTATTGACGCTGGTTATCAATCGGGATGTCATACCGCATCTGTCTGGGATTTAAAGTCTCAAGAAAATATCCCAAGACTTATGAGTTTTATGAACAGTTTTGGACTGATCACTGCTCGTCATCCCGATAAGAAATACCATGCGATGACAGACGTTATTCACAAAGTATTAAATGATATTACAGTTGATGATTGGGCTATTATTATTGGAGGTGATTCTCATACACGAATGTCTAAGGGAGTGGCTTTCGGAGCAGATTCAGGGACTGTAGCATTAGCTCTTGCCACAGGAGAAGCTTCAATGCCAATTCCTGAGTCCGTAAAAGTTACTTTTAAAGGAAAAATGAAAGACCATATGGATTTTCGTGATGTTGTACATGCTACTCAAAGCCAGATGCTCAAAAAATTCAATGGAGAAAATGTTTTTCAAGGAAGAATCATTGAAGTTCATATAGGAACTCTTTTAGCAGATCAAGCCTTTACATTTACAGACTGGACCGCTGAAATGAAGGCAAAGGCTTCTATTTGTATTTCTCAGGACAATACGCTTATTGAATCGCTTAACATTGCTAAAGGAAGGATTCAAATAATGATTGACAAGGGTATGGATAATGATGCTGGAGTTTTACAGGGTCTTATAAATAGAGCAAACAAGAGAATAGATCAAATTATTTCAGGTCAAAAACCACCACTTACGCCAGATGAAAATGCTAATTATTATGCAGAATTTGTAGTTGATTTAGATATTATTGATGAGCCAATGATTGCAGATCCAGATGTTCATAATGAAGATGTTTCTAAACGTTACACTCATGATACGATTCGCGAACTATCTTTCTATAAGGGTAATAAAAATATTGATTTAGGGTTTGTAGGTTCTTGTATGGTTCATAAAGGTGACATTAAGATTGTTGCTAAAATGCTAAAAAATCTGGAAGAATCCTCAGGAGTGGTTAAATTCAAAGCTCCACTGGTAGTAACAGCTCCTACTTATAATATTATAGATGAACTGAAAGAAGAAGGTGATTGGGAAATTCTTCAGAAATATTCTGGATTTGAATTTGATGATTTAGCTCCTAAAGGAGTAGCCAGAACCGAATATAATAACATTTTATATCTTGAACGGCCAGGTTGCAATCTTTGCATGGGTAATCAAGAAAAAGCTGAAAAAGGGGATAGCGTTATGGCTACATCTACTCGTCTTTTTCAAGGCAGAGTGGTTAAAGATTCTAATCGTAAAAAAGGAGAATCATTATTGGCTTCTACTCCAGTTGTTGTTCTTTCTGCTATACTTGGAAGAACTCCTGATATTGAAGAATATAAAGCAGCAATTAAAGGAATAAAACTTACCCAATTTGCACCACCAATTAAAAAAATGACTTCTAAACCAGGTCACTTACTTTCTTATTGAACTATTTTTAATTGAAAATTATGAGGCAGATTTTATTAATTTTAATTCTTGTATTCTTATTAGGATTTGTTGCTGTACAACTGTTTGCTTTAAAAAGTCAATATGCTATTGAAACGCATAAATACCATGTGGAAAACAAGTTCGATGATATTGAAATAAGAACTTATAAAAAAGCACTATTTTCGACTACAAAACTTCCAACAAATAATTTCGAAGAGGCCTCCTCTAAAGGTTTTTCCATTTTAGCAGGATATATTTTTGGTGCAAATGATAGAAACGAAAAGATCGCAATGACCTCACCTGTAACTATGTCTTTACAAGATTCGTCTTATATGTTATTTATGATCCCTGAAAAATTTAAAAAAGAAGATCTCCCTACTCCTAATAATTCCAAGATAAAATTTCAAGAGCTTCCAGAAAAAATGGTTGCAGCTATCAGTTTTGGTGGTTGGGCAAATGAAAAAAAAATAGAAAAATATAAGTTAAAATTAATTTCAGCACTAAATAAAAAAGGCTTTCCGCACACAAATCAGTTTTTATTTCTAGGCTACAATGCTCCATACGAAGTTTTCAATCGAAAAAATGAAATTGTTGTTGAGTTAAGAAATATTAGTTATTGAAAAAGTATTTTTCACATTTTGAAAATAGTAACTTTTTAAAAAAGCCCTTTTTTTATTTTGCAAATTTTGTGGAAAAATATTCAAATAATAGTAGATTCATAAGAATCATTGAATATGCATATACACTGTCCTCAACAGGTATAGTTCCAAATCTAACACCTAGATTTTCTGCATTATCATACCATACTATTTGATTTTCAATCCAACTTCCTGTGAGAATCCCATTAACAACAAAAAAAGGAACTAGCATTACCAAAAAAGTCAAGAAAAAGTATTGTAATAATTTAGAATTGTATCTTAATGCTATAATTGTTAGAGCAATTGCTACGCTAAAGTTAACTAAGGTATACCACTTATCGTAATTAAATAATATCAAGCAAAACAAAATTGAAATATATCCAAATGAAATATACTTAGTTTTTAAAGCTTTTAGCTTCATATTAGGAAAATACAGAAGTAACACATAGTGTGTAAACATACATGCAAAAGGAATACAAATAAAAAACAACCATTCTTCTAATGGTAAGCTTAAAATTTTANCACCTTTTAAATAATCAGGATTAAATCCCCATATTTCATTTATTGTAAAAATGATATCCCATGGAATAAAAACCCCCATTGTTATTATAAGTGATAAAAAAACCAAATGAAATTTTTTGTGTAGCTTTAATCTGGGATGAAAACTATAAAAAAATGGAATGGCAGCTGAACTAAGATTAAGCCATAAGTAAAGATTACTCATCAACTTATCTTTTGAAATATTTAAAAGGGACAAATAACATCCCAAAGCATTCACCGTCTTTTTTACCTAAATGTTTGTGATGTATTTTGTGAGCTCTTCTAACTCCTTTAGCATACCAATTATTAGCTTTACGAAATATTTTAAAGCGTTGATGGATAAAAATATCATGAACTATAAAATAAGTAGCTCCATATGCCATAATTCCAAATCCTACAGGAAGTGCTGTCCAAATCCCTTCATAACTCCAAAAGTAAAAGCAAGTCATACTAACTACAGCATAAAAGATAAAAAAGGCATCGTTACGTTCGAACCAGCTATCATGATCTTTATGGTGGTGATCTTTGTGTAAGTTCCACAAAAAGCCGTGCATAATATACTTATGTGTAAACCAAGCCATGAACTCCATTATTAAAAAAGTTGATGAAAATACGGCAATCCAAAGTAATGTTTTAATGATCATGTTATAATAAGTTAAGGCGATATTTAACATAGCTACGAGTAAGTAATTCAATTTTTTTGTAATTGGGTACTCTAATACGGGTGTTTTTTATTTCAAGTGCTGGAGTTTTTTTTAGTTTTTTGAGTAATTGTCTATAATAGCGGTAAGCCATAAAAACACCAAATTTAGCATCTAGCGGTAATAATTTTATACCTTTAATTCCTTCTGAAAAATCATTTTCAATATCATTAATTATTTGTTGTTTAGCCTTTTCATTAAGATTCTCAAGATCTGTATTCGGAAAATAAGTTCTATTTAGACCATCAAAATCAGCTTTTAAATCTCTGAGAAAATTGACTTTTTGAAAAGCAGAGCCAAGTGACATCGCAAATCCTTTAAGTGAGTCATATTTTTCTTGATTTCCACCAACAAAAACTTTTAAGCACATTAATCCTACTACATCTGCTGAGCCATAAATATAATTTTTGTATTCTTGTTCTGTTTTGTAAGANGATTTATATAAATCTTGCCGCATTGAATTCATGAAAGCATCAACAAGCTTNATGTCTATATTACAATTGTGATAAGTAGATTGGAAAGCATTTAATATTGGGTTTAGGCTAATTTTATTTTGAAGAGCTGTTTTTAAATCTTTTTCAAATTTTATGAATAGTTTTTCTTTGGGGTAATCATGGAAAGAGTCCACAATTTCATCAGCCAATCTAACAAAACCATATATATTATAAATATCTTGGCGTATTGAGCCCGACAACATTTTAGTTGCCATCGAAAAAGAGGTACTGTANGTCTTGGTAACAATTTTACTACAGTCTTTAGAAACGATGTCAAAAATAGATTTCATAATATTTTTAAATAAAAATAAGTGGGTTACAAAACTTTTTGAATCAGCTCGGCGGTTAATTTTCCTGAGATTAGGGAGGGAGGGACCCCAGGTCCAGGAACAGTTAATTGGCCTGTAAAGTACAAATTTTTTACTTTACTACTTTTTAATTTAGGTCTTAAAAAGGCAGTTTGCAATAATGTCATTGCCATACCGTATGCATTTCCTTTGTACGAATTATATTCTGACTTGAAATCTTTAACACAAAATGATTCTTTAAATATAATATTATTTTGAATCGATTGTTCTGTTTTTTCTTCAAATCTTTTAAGAACATGTTCTAGGTAATAATTTCTATGTTTATCGTTATCCTCCAACCCTGGAGCAATAGGAATTAAAATAAATAATGCNTCACAATCNTCAGGAGCCATAGACGGGTCTGTTTTTGAGGGAATATTTACATAAAATAGTGGATGACTGGGCCACCTGGGTTTATCATAAATTTCTTCAGCGTGCTTTTCAAAATCAGCATCAAAAAATAAGTTGTGGTGCTCAATATTTTTTAATTTTTTATTTACTCCAATGTAGAAAAGTAATGAGGAAGGAGCAAAGACTTTTTTGCCCCAATATGTTTCTGAATATTGACGGTATTTAATGTCTAAAAGTGTCTCAGAATGATGATAATCTGCGCCGCTGATTACAATATCTGATTTGATTAAATCGCCTTTGGTTTCCACTCCCAACACAGCATNGTTTTCAACAACTATTTTGTTGATAGCGCAGTTGGTGTNTATTTTAACTCCTANTTCTGTTGCCAATGATTCNATCCCTTTGATAATTTCATACATACCCCCTCTCGGATGCCATGTTCCCAACCCAAAATCCGCAAAATTCATGAAACTAAAAAACGAAGGTGTTTTACTTGGTTTTGCTCCTAGGAATAAAGATGGAAACTCTAGTGTAGATATAAGTTTTGGATTCTTAAAGTTTTTTCTGACTTCTTGACTTATAGTTTTAAAAAACTGGTCAATTTTTAGAATTGTATCTTTGGTAACTAGCTCTTTAGGGGAGACTCCCGGGGCATTATAAAGTATTTTATCAACGGCGATTCCGTAGTTGTCTTGGGCTTTTCCAATAAACTTTTTAAGTTTAGTTCCACTTCCTTTTTCAATACGTTCAAATTCTGAACAGATTTTTTCCATGGAGTCTCCGATAGTCATAATTTCATCCTCAAAAAAAATTCGATAAGCAGGGTCTAGCTTATCAATTTTATAGAAATCTGAAGTTTTTTTCCCAAAGTCTGTAAAAAAGCGATCAAAAACATCTGGCATCCAATACCAAGATGGACCAATATCAAAAGTAAAGCCCTCTTTTTTTAATTGTCCTGCACGACCACCTATATTATTATTTTTCTCAAAAATGGAGACTTCATTGCCTGCTTGAGCTAGGTAAGATGCAGCAGCGAGAGAGGAGAACCCAGAGCCAATAATAATTATTTTTTTCCCCATGTACTAACTTAATATTTATAGATCATAGAAATTGNACATTTTAAAAAAAGCTAAAGTGCGCACGAGAAGATTCGAACTTCCACGGGAAAATTCCCACTAACCCCTCAAGCTAGCGCGTCTACCAATTCCGCCACGTGCGCAATAGTCACTTTGTAAAAAAAAAAGCTTAATTTTAGTGACCTGGCTGGGGCTCGAACCCAGGACCCTCTCCTTAAAAGGGAGATGCTCTACCAACTGAGCTACCAGGTCTTTTGCGTGTTAGTATTGAGGGGCCAAAGATAAACTCTTTAATTAATAATACAATATTTTTTTTTCAATATTTTTTTGTTTTTTTGTACAAAAATTTATTTAAAATAACAATATTATAAAATATTTATGATTGTAATTTTATTAGGTTATATGGGTTCAGGAAAATCGACGATAGGAAGTCTTTTAGCCAAAAAGCTTAACTATGGGTTTATAGATTTAGATAATTACATAGAAACAGAATTAAATGAATCTATTTCAAATCTTTTTAAAAAAAAAGGAGAGATTTATTACCGTATAATTGAATCTAAAACAGTTAAAAAAATATGTAAAGTCCAATCTAATATTGTTTTATCCCTGGGTGGTGGAACTCCTTGTTATGATAACACAATGTCATTATTGCTTCAAAACCCAAATGTTTTCACAGTATATTTGAAAGCTACTTCTCAAACTCTTTATAAGAGATTGAATAACAAAAAAATAAAACGCCCTTTGATTTCAAAAATTAACGACAAAATATTACAAGAATTTATTGCTAAGCATTTATTTGAGCGTTCTGTTTTTTACAGCCAAGCCCATCACGTAGAATGTGTGGAATCAAAAAGTAATAGTCAAATTGTTGAAGCTATATCTATCACTTTAAAAAAGAACGACTTTTGATTTATTGCCTTTAAATTCTACATCAACATGTTCATTAATTGATGTAGATAGAGAAATTCCTTTGAAATCAGCTTTCACAGGATATTTCTTATGATTTCTATTAACTAAGACAGCTGTCTTAATTTGCTTTAAAGGGGTTTCAAGAAAGTGCTTTACTGCGTAGATTAGTGTTGTTCCTGAATGTAAAACATCATCTATTAAGACTACGGACTTATTAGAATATTGTTCACATCTAAGGGATGTTTTAACCTTATTAATTGGATTTTTTTTATTTATTTTCACTGCACACAAAACCCCTTTTATATTGGATATTTCTTCAAATTTATTTTTAATCTTTTCAGCAAAAATGTAACCATTTTTTTCAATACCCGCTAAAATCACTTGATTTTCATCTACATTACATTCGTAAATTTGATAGGCAATTCTTCGAATTTTGTAATTGATTTCTTCATCGTTAAGTATGCAGTTTTTTGATAATGCCATGTAATTACTTTTTTCAAATATAAAAAAGACATTTAATAGTTGGTATTTAATTATCATTAAAATCTAAATAATCTTCAATATCTCTCCTGTTTTTTTTAGTTGGCCTTCCTTCTCCTTTTTCTGTGTGATAATCTTTGGAATATTTTAATAATTCACGTGCTTCAAATTCTGATTTTGGAGTAGTGTCAACTCTGTAAATATCAATAAGTTTAGCTGCAATTCTAGCTTTAGGTAAATCTAAAATAGTGAGCTGATAATTTATTTGGTGCATACGCAAAGTAATTTTTTCAGTAGGGAAAACTTCACGGCTCGGCTTTATAGATTTACCATTTATCTTAACTAGTCCCTTTTTACATGCATTTGTAGCCATGGTCCTGGTTTTAAAATACCTTACACTCCACAAAAATTTATCAATTCTCATTTTTTAAAACACTTCAATGTACTTACAAAAATACTATAAAATCGTATATTGCCTCAGCAAATAAAAAATTATGAAAATCAAATACTGTATTTCTGTTGTTTTGATTGTGTCTTTTGTTTTATTTAATTGTGAAGAAGATGAGAATCAAGTTCAGACTGCCCCTGCTCGCGATCGTTCAGAACAGCAATTGATAGATTTGGATACTTTACATAATTATTTAAATACACATTATTACAATTCTGGTCAACTTAATGATTTATCAGTTTATCCATCAATTTCTGATATTGAAATCAGTAAGCTAAATGATGATGAAATCTTACCTGATAATACAACTTTTTTAATTGATGCAGTTGAGGAAATGCACACTACATATGAAGATGTTGATTACACATACTATCTTTTGAAAATCAGAAACGGAGAGGGAGAACATCCTAACTTTACTGATCAAGTAAGAGTTAACTATGATGGTTTTTTAACTAATAATGTATCTTTTGATGAATCAGTAACTTCATTAGATATAGATCTAGCTTTTTCTATTGCTGGTTGGAATAGAGTATTACCACAGTTTAAAACAGCTAGTCAATATTCAATAAATAGCGACGGTACCGTCAATTTTGAAAATTATGGACTTGGTGTAATGTTTTTACCATCAGGGCTGTCATATTTTAATGTTTCTCAGTCTGGAATACCATCATATTCTTGTTTGATTTTTAAATTTGAACTGCAACAATACAAAGTTATGGATCATGACAATGATTATATTCCTTCATACTTAGAAGATGTTAATGGCGATATTGAAATTTTGGATGATAACACTGATAATGATCAGTTTAGTAATTTTTTAGATACGGATGATGATGGTGATGGGTTTAGTACATACAGAGAAGTTATTGCTGTTGACTTTACCGATACAAGTCTTGAAGGTTTGGAAGCTCAAATGCAGGTATTGGAGCCTTTAGATTCAGATCAATTCTTTACCCCCCTAGCTGTTGCTGAGGATGGGACCTTTTCAGTCAAACTTATTACACTTGAAGACACTAATGGCAATGGAATTCCCAATTATTTGGATGTAAACGATACCGGAACATTGGATAATTAAGCAATATTTAACTTCAAAAGAGAGAGTGCTTACTTCCTAGCTATTACTTTTTCCGCTTTTTGAATAATGGTGGTACTGTCTAAGCCATATTTTTTCATAAGTTGAGCAGGAGTTCCAGACTCTCCAAAGGTATCATTAGTAGCAACAAATTCTTGTGGAGTTGGAGAGTTAAGCGATAGAACTCGTGCAACACTTTCACCCAAACCACCATAGTAATTGTGTTCTTCAGCTGTAACAATACAGCCTGTCTTTGTAACAGATTTTAAAATACTAGTTTCATCTAAAGGTTTGATGGTGTGAATATTTATAATTTCTGCTGAAATTCCGTTGGCCTCTAACACTTTTGAGGCTTCTAATGCTTCCCAAACTAAGTGACCTGTGGCAACAATAGTCACGTCAGAACCCTCAGTTAGCTGAATGGCTTTTCCTATTTCAAACACTTGATCTTCAGGGGTGAAAATTGGTACAGAGGGTCGTCCAAAGCGTAAGTATACAGGCCCTAGATAATCTGCAATAGCCAATGTTGCGGCTTTGGTTTGATTGTAATCACATGGGTTGATTACTACCATTCCAGGTAGCATCTTCATAAGACCAATATCTTCTAGTATCTGATGGGTTGCACCATCTTCTCCCAATGTTAAACCTGCGTGAGATGCGCAAATTTTTACATTTTTTCCAGAGTATGCGATGGATTGTCTTATTTGGTCGTAAACACGACCAGTTGAGAAATTTGCAAAAGTTCCTGTGAAAGGAATTTTACCACCAATCGTTAGTCCAGCGGCAATACCCATCATATTAGCTTCCGCGATTCCAATTTGAAAAAATCGCTTCGGATTTTCATCAATAAACTGATTCATTTTCAAAGACCCAACAAGGTCGGCACACAAAGCTACTACATTGGGGTTATTTCTTCCAAGTTCAGCTAAGCCTGCTCCAAAACCACTTCGTGTATCTTTTTTTTCTGTATATGTATATGTTTTCATTTTAATGGTTTTGAATATTAATAATCTCCTAATGTTTCTGGATTTTGGTTAAGAGCTAGAACTAGTTGTTCGTCGTTAGGAGCCTTGCCGTGCCAGGCATGTGTGTGCATCATAAAATCAACGCCATGCCCCATTATTGTTTTAAGAATTACACAAACGGGTTTTCCTTTTCCACTGGCTTTTTTAGCATCATTCATTCCCTTTAAAATAGCGTCAATCTCATTTCCTGAATCAATCTCAATCACGGTCCAGTCAAAGGCTTCAAATTTAGCTTTCATATCTCCCATATACAAAACATCGTCTGTTGAGCCATCAATTTGTTTTCCGTTGAGGTCAATGGTTGCAATTAAATTATCTACTTTTTTTGCAGCTGCGTAAAGAATAGCTTCCCAATTTTGACCCTCTTGTAATTCGCCATCGCCGTGAAGACTATAAACAATACTTTGATCACCGTTAAGTTTCTTTGATTGTGCTGCTCCAATAGCCACAGACATGCCTTGGCCTAAAGAACCAGAAGCAATCCGAATACCAGGCAATCCCTCGTGAGTGGTTGGATGTCCTTGTAGTCGAGAATCAAGGAGACGAAACGTATTTAATTCCTCTACAGGAAAGTAGCCGCTTCTTGCAAGTACACTGTATATAACTGGGGAAATATGCCCATTCGAAAGGAAAAATATATCTTCATCAAAGCCATGCATATCAAACTCAGCTTTTCTATTCATTATTTTTGAATAAAGGGCTACGAGAAATTCTGTACATCCAAGTGATCCTCCTGGATGTCCTGAATTTACTTTGTGTACCATTCGTAAAATATCACGCCTAGTTTGAGTAACTAAAGCATTGAGTTCTATATTGGACATAATTTAAAGTTTAAATTTTCTCAAAAATAGATTTAATTTTTAAGCTTAAAAACATTTGTATGTTTTAATTATTATCATTTAACTAACAATTTTAGCATCATTTTTGCTATTCTTTTTACAGCCACAGAATTGATTTTAATAAACTAACTTTGTAGTAATTATTAAATAATTTATTTGAAATTTAATTTAATCACAACGGATACTGATTCTAAAGCACGTGCAGCTACATTGGCTACTGATCATGGAATTATAGAAACTCCAATTTTTATGCCTGTTGGCACAGTTGGTACGGTTAAAGGCGTGCATCAGCGCGAACTTAAAAATGATATCAATCCTGATGTTATTTTAGGGAATACTTATCATTTATATTTGCGGCCTCAGATTGAAACTTTAGAAAAAGCAGGCGGCTTGCACAAGTTTATGAATTGGGATCGAAATATTTTAACAGATTCAGGCGGTTATCAGGTTTATTCTTTATCAGCTAACCGAAAAATTAAAGAGGAAGGCGTAAAGTTTAGAAGCCATATTGATGGTAGTTACCATGTTTTTACACCTGAAAATGTCATGGAAATTCAACGCAGTATAGGAGCGGATATTATCATGGCATTTGATGAATGTACTCCTTATCCTTGCGATTATAATTATGCTAAACGCTCAATGCACATGACTCATCGTTGGTTAAATCGCTGTATAACTCAATTAAATAATCTACCTTTTAAATATGAATATTCACAAGCTTTTTTTCCGATTGTTCAAGGGAGTATTTACAAAGATTTAAGGCAACAGTCCGCTGAATATATTGCTAATACCAATGCAGTTGGAAATGCTATTGGTGGACTTTCAGTAGGGGAGCCTGCAGAAGAAATGTATGGTATGACAGATGTGGTTTGTTCAATTTTACCAGAAGATAAGCCACGTTATTTGATGGGTGTGGGGACCCCAATAAATATTCTAGAAAATATCGCTTTAGGTATTGATATGTTTGACTGTGTAATGCCTACNNGAAATGCNAGNAACGGTATGTTGTTNACNGCNNATGGTACNATAAATATNAGAAANAAAAANTGGACCNANGATTTTTCACCCATTGACGAAATGTCAATTACTTGGGTTGATACAGAATATTCAAAAGCCTATTTAAGACATTTATTTTCNGTCAATGAATTATTGGGCAAACAAATTGCAACTATTCACAACCTTGGCTTTTATATGTGGTTGGTTCGTGAGGCAAGAAAACGTATTTTAGCCGGAGATTTTATGTCTTGGAAAACATCAATGGTTAGAGAGATGGACAAGCGCCTTTAGATTATGAAAATTTTTGATTGGTATATCTTAAAACGTTACTTGCTAACATTTTTTTTAATGTTNCTGCTNTTTATACCCATTGGAATAACAGTTAATTTAGCTGAAAAAATTGACAGAATCCTTGAAAATAAAGTACCTTTTGAAGAAATAGCTTCCTATTATTTTGATTTCACAATTTATTTTGCAAACCTCCTTTTTCCGTTGTTTTTATTCCTTTCTGTAATTTGGTTTACCTCAAAATTAGCTAACAATACCGAAGTAATCGCATTTTTAAGTTCTGGTGTTTCATTTTTTCGGTTTTTAAGACCTTATTTTATAGGCGGAACTATTATTGCAATTATTGCATTATTTTTAGGAATGTTTTGGGCGCCCAATGCAAGTAAAGGATTTAATGAGTTTACTTATAAATATTTAAAAAATAAAAAAGTTGCTCAAACACAACATATCCATCAACAAATAAACGATAACGAATATATTTATGTGAGTAATTTTGACACAAAATCATTAAGAGGTAATAATTTTACACTTGAACATTTTGATGGTAATAAGTTAGAATACAAAATCCATGCTTCATCTATTCGTTATATTGAAACTGACAGTATTTACCGTTTGTCAAATTATTATTTGCGTCGTATAGGGNTTAATGATGATTACATTACTTTTAAGCGTCGTGTAGATACTTTATTAGATTTTGATCTTTTAGACTTAACCCCTCCAAAGTATGTAGCTGAAACCCTNAACATTATTGAATTATCTGATTTCATNAAAAGAGAAGAAGCTCGTGGTTCTTCAAATATTAACAGGTATAAAGTAGTTCAATATAAAAAATGGAGCCTTCCCGTTTCAGTTTATATACTAACAATTATTGCAGTTTCAGTTTCATCAATTAAGCGTCGTGGAGGTATGGGGGTAAATTTAGCTTTTGGAATTGTTATTGCAATGATATATGTTTTTTTTGATAAAGTTTTTGGAGTTATGGCTGAACAATCAAACTTTTCTCCCATTATNGCTGTTTGGTTTCCTAATATTATTTTTGGCATTTTAGCTATTTATCTTCTATTGAATGCTAAGCGTTAAATTTAAAAATCACCTACATCTTCATTTCCTAGTTTTCATTGCTGGCTTTACAGGTGTATTAGGTGAGCTTATTTCTTTAGAGGCTATTCCACTAGTTTGGTATCGTATGTTAATTGCATTAATAATAATGTTCATATTCATAAAACTTAGAAAGATCAAACTATCAATTTCAATTNCAAGCTTTATAAAATTTTTTTTTGCAGGAGTTTNTATTGCTTTACATTGGATTACTTTCTTTGCGGCAATTAAATTGTCTAATATCTCAATAACTCTGGCTATGTTTTCAACTGGCGCTTTTTTTGCATCTTTAATTGAGCCAATTATCCACAAACGTAAAATAATTAATTATGAAATTTTATTTGGTTTTGTTGTAGTAGTAGCTGTTTTTATGATTGTTTATACAAAAATTGAATATATTTTTGGAATTACACTTGGTATTTTATCTGCTTTTTTTGCCTCTCTTTTTTCAGTNATGAATGGTAAATTTGTTGAACTTTATAGCCCTTCTGTAATTTCATTTTATGAATTTATTAGTGGAGTATTTATTATTTCAATTTTTTTATCATTTAGTGATAATGGATTTGATGTTTCCTTTTTTAATATATCTATCGCTGATTGGATTTATCTTTTAATTTTAGCTTCAGTATGTACTGCTTATGCCTTTATTGGTTCGATATATGTTATGCGTTACATTACCCCTTATTCTGTCGTTTTAACATATAACTTGGAGCCTATCTATGGATTCTCCTTAGCTGTTATTTTTTTTCCAAATACTGAACTGATGTCACCTCTTTTTTACTTTGGTACTGGGATAATTATAGCTACCATTTTATTAAATGGATTCATTAAGCATAAAACAGGAAAAATTAACTTTTGATATTAACCAAAAAATTAAAGTTCCTATATTTGTCAATAAAATCATCTAATTGTAATTTCTTATGGAATATTTAGANTTTGAACTACCTATCAAAGAGTTGGAAGATCAACTTCAAAAATGTCAAGTTATTGGAGACAAAAGTGAAGTTGACGTAACTGAGACATGTAANCAAATAAATAAAAAGCTTGAAATTACAAAAAAGGAAATCTACAAAAATTTAACTCCTTGGCAACGAGTGCAACTTTCCCGACACCCAAATAGACCCTATACTTTGGATTACATAAAAGCTATTTTTAAAAGTTCTTTTTTAGAACTTCATGGAGATCGTAATTATAGAGACGATAAGGCTATGATAGGAGGCTTAGGTAAAATTGGTGATCAAACTTTTATGTTTATTGGTCAACAAAAAGGTTTTAACACAAAAACACGTCAATATCGTAATTTCGGAATGGCTAGTCCTGAAGGATATCGAAAAGCACTTCGATTAATGAAATCTGCCGAGAAATTTGGAATTCCTGTAGTAACACTTATAGATACTCCTGGAGCTTATCCTGGTTTAGAGGCTGAAGAGCGCGGCCAAGGCGAGGCTATTGCCAGAAATATACTAGAAATGACACGACTTAAAGTTCCAATTATAACGGTTATTATTGGTGAGGGTGCTTCTGGGGGTGCATTGGGAATTGGTGTTGGAGACCGTGTATTGATGCTTGAAAATACATGGTATTCAGTTATTTCACCAGAATCTTGTTCGTCTATTTTGTGGCGTAGTTGGGAATATAAAGAACTAGCAGCTGAAGCACTTAAATTGACTGCTAAAGATATGAAAAGGATGAAATTGATAGACGAAATTATAAAAGAGCCATTGGGAGGTGCGCATAAAAATCCTGAAAAAACTTTTTTTGCTACTCAAAATATAATTTTAAAATATTTCGAAGAGTTAAAGTGTTTATCTCCAAAAGCTTTGGTTGAACAACGTATGCAAAAGTACTCTGAAATGGGAGTATATAGTGGTTAAGTTTGAAAANNCTTTTAGATCTTATTTTTTAACAAAAAACACCTTTTTTAACTGTTGTTAACAATATTTTAAACTTATTAACAGTAATTGTGTTAAATCTTACATAGTTAATTTTGATTGATAAGATTAATTTTTGCGTAAATTGGTTGATATGAAACAGTCAGAACAATACAAAAGAATTCAGTCCAGTCAAGCTAGCGTTATCAATCTAGAAAAAGGCAANATCCCTCCCCAGGCNATTGATTTAGAAGAAGTTGTTTTGGGTGCAATGATGATTGATAAAAAAGGGGTAGATGAGGTNATAGATATTTTAAGTATTGAGTCCTTTTATAAAGAATCTCACAAGTCTATATTTCAGGCAATCCTTCAACTTTTTGAAGGAAGTCAGCCCATTGATTTACTAACAGTTTCAGCACAATTAAGAAAAAACCAAAAATTAGATATTGTTGGTGGAGACTTCTATTTAATTGGATTAACTCAGAAAGTATCTTCCTCTGCCCATATTGAGTTTCATGCACGTATAATATTACAAAAGTTTATACAACGTAGTCTAATTAAAATATCAAATGAAATAATTGAAGATTCATTTGATGAAACTAAAGATGTTTTTGATCTATTAGATAAAGCAGAATCCAAATTATACGACGTTACTCAAGGAAATATAAAGAAGTCCACTGAAACTGCTCAAGATTTAGTGTTTCAGGCTAAAAAAAAGATTGAAGAAATTTCAAATAAAGATGGTCTTAGTGGAATTCCTTCTGGGTTTACCAAAGTTGATAAGCTCACTTCAGGTTGGCAAGAAAGTGACCTAATTATAGTTGCTGCNCGACCTGGTATGGGTAAAACAGCNTTAACACTATCTATGGCTCGTAANATTTCTGTCAATATGAAAATNCCAGTAGCATTTTTTTCATTAGAAATGTCTTCCGTTCAATTAATTACAAGATTGATTTCATCTGAAACTGGTTTAAGTTCTGATAAATTAAGAACGGGTAANCTTGAGAAGCACGAGTGGGAGCAACTTAACGT
The DNA here is from genome assembly GCA_002698705.1 of Formosa sp. Lineage (GTDB taxonomy): Bacteria > Bacteroidota > Bacteroidia > Flavobacteriales > Flavobacteriaceae > UBA3537. Next base: position 32,606 of record NZZM01000014.1, read on the forward strand.
AAAAGTCAAATCACTAGAGAAAGCACCCCTTTACATAGATGATACACCTTCTTTATCTATCTTCGATTTACGTGCNAAAGCTAGACGTTTGGCTTCTCAAAATGGAATAAAACTTATTATAGTTGATTATTTACAACTTATGACAGCTGGTAGTANCCAGAAATCTGGAAATAGNGAACAAGAAATTTCTTTGATTTCTAGAAATTTAAAGGCTCTTGCNAAAGAATTGAGCGTTCCTGTAATAGCATTATCACAATTATCAAGAGCAGTTGAAACTCGCGGTGGTAGTAAGCGTCCATTGCTTTCTGATTTAAGAGAATCAGGAGCTATTGAGCAAGATGCAGATATTGTATCTTTTATATATAGACCAGAATATTATAAAATTGACGAATGGGATGATGAAGAACATACTCCATGTGAAGGTCAAGCAGAGTTTATAATAGCAAAGCATAGAAATGGAGGACTTGATAGCATTAGATTAAAATTCATTGGCCATCTGGGCAAGTTCGATAATTTGGATAATTTTGATTCTCCTTTCGATGCAGAATATCACTCCAAAATGAACGCAGCTGCAAACGATGACACATTTTCTGACGATTCATCCTACTACAANAATCCAGATGACGCTTTNGGAATTACCGATTAGAATAATACATATTGAAAAAATGGTAAATATTCTTAACATGCGATCAAATCTTTTTATTTATATGTTTTTTATATCTATTTGTTTCAAAGGGTTTGCTAGTCATATTTTAATCCCAATGGATGCTTACTCACAAAATAATCATCTAAANTCTTATGGTATTGCCTACTGGGTACTAAATCAAAATCAAAATATTAAATGGCTTTTAAACTACAGGGGTGGTNCTTTTTTACTACCGAATTCTGATGACATTACAAAAGAATGCCAAATTCGAGCAGTNTCATACGAATTAATTAGTGATGAGGAAGCAGNCAGAATAATTAAAGAAATTAGTAGCCCAAGTAAAAATATGGATGTGGTTATTTTAGAAAAACCTCCACGTATTGCCGTTTATTCACCTAAAGGNAAACAGCCCTGGGATGATGCAGTTACTATGGTTTTAACGTATGCTGAAATTCCATATGATATCATATATGATAGAGAGATTTTGAGTGATGCCTTATTGATTTACGACTGGCTTCATTTGCATCACGAAGATTTCACTGGTCAGTATGGTAAATTCTANAGAGCTTATCGCAATGCATCATGGTACATCCAACAACAAAAAAATGCTATGTCCTTAGCCAAAGAATTGGGTTATGAAAAGGTATCGCAAGAGAAATTAGCGATTGTACAAAAAATAAAAGAATATGTTTTGGGTGGTGGGTTTATGTTCGCTATGTGTAGTGCTACTGATAGTTTTGATATAGCATTAGCGGCACAAGAGCTTGATATTTGTGAGGTAATGTTTGATGGAGATGGCACCACTCCAAATTATCAAGCCAGTTTAGATTTTTCTAANACTTTTGCCTTNAAAGAATTTATCTTGGAACGTGATCCTAATGTATATGAATTTTCCTCAATTGATTTAACTTCTACACGCCGAATTACTAAAGATTTAGATTATTTCACTTTAATGGAATACTCTGCTAAATGGGATCCGGTNCCTACTATGTTAAATCAAAATCATACAATCCTNGTGAAAGGTTTTATGGGGCAAACAACAGCTTATAATCCATCCTTAATCAAATCNAATATTTTGATATTAGGTAAAAATAAAATTAATGGTGAAGCTCGATATATTCACGGAATCAAAGGAAAAGGTTTTTTTACTTTTTATGGTGGACATGACCCTGAAGATTATACTCATAGAGTAGGAGACCCAAAAACCGAATTAGAGTTATACCCCAATTCTCCCGGATATCGTTTAATTCTTAATAATGTTTTGTTTCCAGCAGCNAAAAAGAAAAAGCAAAAAACATAAAAACATGTTACATTAAAAAAAAGTCCACTAGTCAAAGTGAACTTTAAAAAAATTNTCTGTAATATTTTTTTAAAAATANGATACTTACTTAACTTTTTTAATTATTNCTTCAAAAGTCTNNGGCTCATTCATAGCTAAATCAGCTAAAACTTTTCGATTTAAATTAATATTACTAGCTTTAAGTTTTCCCATAAATTGTGAGTAAGACATACCGTATTGTCTAGCNCCTGCGTTTATTCTTAAAATCCACAGAGCTCTGAACTTTCGCTTTTTATTTCTTCGGTCTCTGTATGCNTAAAGCATAGCCTTGTCTACTGCATTTTTTGCAACAGTCCAAACGTTTTTGCGACGCCCAAAATAGCCTTTAGCTTGTTTTAGGATTTTTTTTCTGCGGGCTCTTTTGGCCACTGAATTTACTGATCTTGGCATATTATTTGTTTTTTTGTAGTTGGCGCCCCAAATTTGTTTCGAGAACTTTTATTGCCAAACTCCATGGTTAAAAATTAAGTTACCTTAGTTTACATTCACTTTAAACGCAACTGTTGTTTAATGTTAGCCTCATCACTTTCATGCACTAAAGTACTATGGGTGAGAGCAAGCTTACGTTTTTTAGACTTCTTGGTAAGAATGTGACTTTTGAACGCATGCTTTCTTTTGATTTTACCAGATCCAGTTACTTTAAAGCGTTTTTTTGCACTGGATTTTGTTTTCATTTTTGGCATGTTCTGCAGTTTAATTAATTATTCGATTTTATTTTTTAATCGGCGTAATGAACATAATCATACGCTTTCCTTCAAGTTTTGGCATCTGCTCTACTTTTCCAAGTTTTTCCAGATCTTGAGCNAGGCGTAACAATAAAATCTGACCTTTTTCTTTGAAAATTATAGAACGNCCTTTAAAAAACACAAATGCTTTCAATTTAGCTCCTTCTTTCAAAAACTTTTCGGCGTGTTTTTTCTTGAAGTTGTAATCATGATCATCAGTGTTAGGACCAAAACGTATTTCTTTTACCACGACTTTTGCAGCCTTGGATTTTAATGCTTTTTCGCGTTTCTTTTGTTCGTAAAGAAATTTTTTATAATCCATGACTTTACAAACAGGAGGTACTGCCTTTGGAGATATTTCGACCAAATCAAGATTTTGTTCATTGGCAATCGCAAGCGCTTGAGACAACTTATAGACTCCTATCTCTACATTATCACCAACAAGGCGTAATTCTTCAGAAGTAATTTTTCTGTTGATTCGGTGCTTATCTTGCCGAATAACCCGCATTGGGCCTCTGCTTCTTCTTCTTCGTATTGCTATGACTATATATTTTTAGTTAAATTTAAAATTTTTTCAATTTTTGAGCTATTTCAGCTTCAATTATTTTCTTAAAAGCTTCAATACTTAGACTTCCTAAGTTATCGCCACCGTGCTGTCGTACAGAAATTGTATCTGATTTTTCTTCTTGTTCTCCAATAACAATCATGTAAGGAACTTTTTTAACTTCGGCATCCCGAATTTTTTTCCCCATAGTTTCACTCCTGTTGTCAATGAGGGCGCGAATTTCGTTAATTTCTAACAAACTTAAAACTTTTTGGGCGTATTTCTCAAATTTTTCACTTATTGTGAGAATAGCAACTTGTTGTGGCATCAACCAAATCGGGAAATTCCCTCCAGTATGTTCAAGCAAAATAGCAACAAAACGTTCCATACTTCCAAAAGGTGCTCTGTGAATCATCACGGGGCGATGAGACAAATTATCAGCTCCTTTGTAGCTTAAATCAAAGCGTTCCGGTAAATTGTAATCTACTTGGATAGTTCCAAGTTGCCAACTTCTTCCCAATGCATCCTTGACCAAAAAATCTAATTTTGGTCCGTAAAATGCAGCTTCACCGGCTTCGATTTTGTAATCCAATCCTTTATCTTCCACTGCATTAATAATGGCTTGTTCCGATTTGTCCCAATTGTCAACTGAACCGATGTATTTTTCAGGATTTTTAGGGTCTCTGACCGATACCTGTGCTGTAAAGTTTTCAAAACCTAGAGACCTGAAGACATACAATACTAAATCAATTACATTTTTAAATTCGCTATCTAACTGCTCAGGTGTGCAAAAAATATGGGCATCATCTTGGGTAAATCCACGGACACGCGTTAGGCCATGTAACTCTCCACTTTGTTCATATCGGTAAACAGTTCCAAATTCGGCATAACGCTTAGGCAGCTCTTTATAGCTGTAGGGTTTAAAATTAAAGATTTCACAGTGGTGAGGGCAGTTCATAGGCTTTAACAAAAACTCTTCATCTTTTTTTGGAGTTTCAATCGGCTGAAAGCTATCCTCACCATATTTTTCATAGTGCCCAGAAGTAACATATAATTCTTTTTGACCAATATGTGGAGTTGATACCATTTCATATCCTGCTTTCACTTGTGCTTTTTTTAAAAAATCCTCTAAGCGAGAACGTAAGGCAGCTCCATTGGGTAACCAAAGTGGAAGTCCTTGGCCTACTTTTTTTGAAAACATAAACAATTCTAACTGCTTACCTAATTTCCGATGATCACGTTTTTTAGCCTCTTCTAACATTTCCAGATATTGTTTCAGCTCTTTTTGTTTAGGAAAAGTAATTCCGTAAATACGTGTCAATTGTTTGTTAGTTTCATCTCCACGCCAATATGCACCAGCTACGCTTAATATTTTAATAGCCTTGATTAAACCAGTGTTCGGAATGTGTCCACCACGGCACAAATCTGTAAATGAGTCATGGTCGCAAAAGGTAATTTCTCCATCGTTTAGGTTTTTTATAAGTTCAAGTTTGTAAGTATTTTTTTCTAGTTGGTATTTATTTAACGCGTCTCTTTTAGAAATAGTTTTTATTTTAAAATCGTGCTTTCCTCTAGCAATTTGAAGCATTTTAGCTTCAATATTTGGAAAGTCTTTTTCAGATATAGTATTTTCTTCTAAATCTACGTCGTAATAAAAGCCATTTTCGATGGCAGGACCAATAGATAATTTTATACCTGGGTAAATTTCTTCTAATGCTTGAGCCATAACATGAGAGGATGAATGCCAGAAGGCCTTCTTTCCGTTTGCATCGCTCCATGTGAATAAATTCAGTCTCCCATCGGTTTCAAGCAGTGTGGTTGTTTCGACTACCACCTCATTAAACTTTGCAGAAATAACATTGCGCGCAAATGCTTCGCTGATGTCTTTGGCAACATCCATTACAGTTAATGCGCTTTTGTAATTGCGGATACTGCCGTCTGGGAGTGTGATATGAATCATAATTATCCTATATATTGAGCGCAAATATAAGTTTATATCCCTTTTAAAACAATATTCAATCCTATTTGTTATTATTTTTTTAAAACAATAGCACTCTTATTTAGAGCATTTAATAAACTGGTTATCAATTAATTATTTGTCATTATTTTTTATTTTTTATTCTATTTTTTTGGAGTTTAAATGGATATTTTTTTATTTGATTGAAATTAATATAATTAGGGTTGTGCATAAAGAAAAAGGGTTTTATATTTGCCTCCTGCTAAGACCTTTGAGTTTTGATTATTTAATATTTCAAAGTCACGTAAGGAATTCTGAAGTGCTTTTTTTGAAAAAATAAACCAAAAAGCTTTTGGCAGTTTAAAAAAGGGTTTTATATTTGCACCCGCTTTGGGTTTTACCCCAAAGCTTTTTTAAGAAATTTAAGTTCATTTAACATATTGATTGACAGCGTAAGAAATAAATCGGAAACGATTTATTTCAATTAGAGAATAAACCATTTTGAAGACCTTTTCAATATCCTTTAGTTGTTATTAGAATTAGTTTCTATTTATTTAGAAGCTTAAAAAATAACGATGAAGAGTTTGATCCTGGCTCAGGATGAACGCTAGCGGCAGGCCTAACACATGCAAGTCGAGGGGTAACATAGAAAAGCTTGCTTTTCTGATGACGACCGGCGCACGGGTGCGTAACGCGTATACAATCTGCCTTATACTGGGGTATAGCCTTTAGAAATGAAGATTAACCCCCCATAGTCTCTTTAAATGGCATCATTTTTAGAGTAAAGGTTACGGTATAAGATGAGTATGCGTTCTATTAGTTAGTTGGTGAGGTAACGGCTTACCAAGACTGCGATAGATAGGGGCCCTGAGAGGGGGATCCCCCACACTGGTACTGAGACACGGACCAGACTCCTACGGGAGGCAGCAGTGAGGAATATTGGACAATGGAGGCAACTCTGATCCAGCCATGCCGC
>NZZM01000015.1 GCA_002698705.1 Formosa sp.
TGGCATTGGTCAAAGGTTTTTCATTTAAAAATTCTCTCATGGAAGAACACTTCAATGAAAGTTACGCTGAATCAGACATTCACCCCAAGACCACATTCACTGGGAAAATTTCAAATTTTGACTTTCAGGATTCAAAAACCTGTCTTTTTTCAGGTGTCTTGTTCTTTCATGGTATTGAAAAACAACTTAATGAAATTCCACTAATTGTTGAAATTGGGAATAATCGCATTAGTATCAATGGCGAATTCCAATTGGTTGTTGGGGACTTTGATATTAAAGTTCCTAGAATTGTTCGCAGTAAAATTCCAGAAAAGATTTATGTTACTATAGATTTAGATTTAGAAAAATTAAATGAATAAACGTTCCTTTTATGAGAAAAGTAGTGGTTTTAATTATTGCTTTTGCTGTGGTCAGTACCACTGTTTATGTCTATTTTTTTTTAGACCGATTAGCGCCTTTAATTGAATTGTCTTCTGCAGAATTAATTTATAAATTTTCAATGGATGACAACTCAAATAAATCAAACTTATCAGAAAGTAATATTCTTTTGAGCGGAATTGTAACAAAAGTTAAAAAATCTGCTTTAATAATTGATAAAAAAATATTTTGTAAGTTTAAAAATTCTGTTTCTGATGTGAAAGTTGGAGATACTATAAGGCTTTTTGGAAAATTTATTGGTTACGATGAACTTTTTCAGGAGTATAAATTAAATCATTGTTCGATTATGAATCAATAATTAATCTAATTTTTTCTATGAAATTACCCATTAAACTTTTTCTCTGTCTGTTGTTTTTCAACCACTGTTTAAATGCTCAAACCGATTTATTAGAGTCCATTGATTACCAAGTTACTAGTCAAGAGATCTCTGCTGCGTTTAAGAGCTTGAAAGTTGTCAATTTTGAGTCTTCTAAACTCGTTTCGGCAAAAGAACTTTCTTTTTCGGTTTCCCACAGGTTTGGAAGTATCAAATATGGTTTTGATAATTTCTTTGGTTTAGATGATGCGGTAACCCGGTTAAATTTTATTTATGGTTTAAATTCTTTCTCCAATATTAGTTTTTCAAGAACCTCATACAAGAAGACTTTTGATTTAGGCTTTAAATCCAGTTTGATTAAACAGTCCGAGAATTTCCCTTTTACATTGGTGTATTATTGTTCCATTACTTTGGATTCTTCTCTAGAAAAAGAAGTTTATCCAACATTATCATTTAGTAACCGAATGGGATATTTCAATCAGTTTATAATTTCTAGAAAATTCAACAATGCATTATCCTTACTTTTTTCTCCTATAATTTTTCATGAAAACACAGTTGTTTTTGACCTACAAGAAAATACCCAGTACGCGATCAGTCTTGGCGGTCGTTATAAAGTTTCCAAGCGCACCTCCATAAATATAGATTATGGCTATCATTTCAATAGGGCAGATGCTTCAATTTTTAATAATCCTCTCGGAATAGGAGTTGATATTGAAACGGGTGGTCATGTTTTTCAATTGTTGTTTTCAAATTCACAACCCATGAATTCCATAAACACCATGACCTCTGCTGCTGGAGATTGGACGGATGGAGATGTTTACTTTGGCTTTAATTTATTTAGAACNTTTTAATGATTTTTAAGTGGTTTCTAAAAAGGTTTTTCTACCTAGTAAATAACATAAAATCATTACTCCTGAGTAGAAAAAATCTCCCATTAGTGAGTTTTTAAAGAAGGGAATTGCCATTGTATAGCATATTGCCAAGCCTGTCCACGTTTTGGGATAACCACCAAGTATCCAAACGCCAAAATTGGTAATTATAAAAAAACTTATGCTGCTTAGTATGATAAGGGNTATAGCTTTAAGAATTTTAGGATTTTTACAATGGATTCCAATTAAACTAATNACCATAAAGGAGCNATATACAAAGTAAGAAATACTTGAAAATCCTAAAAANAGATCTGAAATTATCATAATTCCAACTGGAATTATAAATGCAAGTATTTTATTATTCATATAAATTCCTCCAAAAAGTGCTATAGCTGTTATTGGAGTAAAGTTCGGAGGATGAGGAATTAACCTGGTCAGTGCCGCAACAATTATTATCAAAATAATCATTAATTGATGTTTATTTATTTGAAGCAGACTTGACATACATTAAATTTTTAATAGAATTTGTATCATCTTCATATACTAAATTATAACTATTATTTGAAGAAATTGGAATTCTATTAAAGCCTTGTATTTCTGCTAATACAAGTTCTAAAATTGGTTCCNATGAATCTCCAATTATCCCATATTCTTTCGGGTTTTCTATTATACTAATTTCTGGAACAATTCCAGACGATGGAACTTCTTCATCATTTTTATTGACAGTGATAGCTATCAGTGGTAAGATCGCATATGTATGACTTNAATTTACATTGTTTCTTGAAAGATTAGGAGAATCATATAATATTGTTGAGGCTTGTGATTTTCCCACCGTCTCATCACCAATTTGAATTACATCTATGTAGCATTTTAGACTATTTATCATCATTTCACTGGCCGAGGCAGATCGATTTGAAGTAATAATATAAACCTTATTAAGGTTTAAGTTGTTGATAATTAAATCATTATTAAAATTATTTGTAAAATTATAATTTACATTATTACTTTGTAATTCATCATTATATTTCAAAGTTGTAAAAATTTGGTTATTAAATTGACCAGTAATCATACTTCCAAGTAAAGTGGCAGTTTGAATACTACCACCAGAGTTGTATCTAAGATCTAGAATTAGATGATCAATATTTTGTGATTTAAATTCGCCGAATACTTGATTTAATTCTTCATTATACTCATTTATAAATCCATTATACATTAAATACCCTGCTTTTTCTGGACCAACATTAATTACTGAATGAGAGTAGATTGGATTTTCATTGTATTCTTCTTTTGTTAGTGAAATTATTTCATTGCTATCAATAATTTCGTCATCAGACGCAGTGTCTGTGTCATTGTCATTGTAGATTGCCATATTTAAAGAATAACTATCATTATTTAAAAGAGAAGATAAATTATTAGTGGTTATTTGTACACCATTAATTTTATTGAAAATGCTACCTCTTAAAAGATTAGTATTACTTGCATTAGTATTAGGTAAGATTAATCTTACAATCCCGAAGACCTCACTACTACTTCCAGGGACTAAATAGAAATTATATTCAGCTCCGTTAATTCTAGAAAGACCACTTAGTTGTTGTTCTAGTTGGTAATAATTATTTGATATGAGACTAAAGCGGTCAACAATTTGACGATCGTAAATTAGTGCTTCAAATAAACTTTCTGGGTCTTCAAAAGAATCAATAAATTCTAGATATTCATTATTTGTACCAAAACGATCATTAGACAAATTATTAATTTCTGATTTGTAGAGATAAGTCGCATTCATTGAATTCCAAACAAAGTTTTTTATACTTGTATCGGAGGCTATATCGTCATCATTGTCATTGAAACAACTGAATGAAAATCCAACCAAAACAATCATACTTATATATTTGAATTTAATTTTCATTGTAATTAGATTTTTAAAACATCAATAATTTATAAATATTTTTAGCATACCACAATTTACAGTATTTAATTATTATTAACTTATAAAGTTATTGGTAAATATTTTTTTTAAGTTACTTTTAAATTAATGAACAAACTTAATATTATGAAAATTATTAACACCTTACTGTTATTATTCATTTCTTCATCCATATTTTCACAAGGTATATTTGATAAATTCTATGAAATGGATAAAGTTTCTACTATTGTAATAAATCAAAAAATGTTTAGAATGTTAGCAGAAATGAATCTTCAATCGAATAAATCTTCAGAAAACATACTGCTAGATCATGTTAAAAATTTAAAAACTTTAAAAGTTTACACAACCACTGATATTAAAGTTTCTAAATTAATGTTAACAGATTTCCATAAACATATTAAAATTAATAACCTTGAAGAAATAATGCAAGAACAAATTAATAGTAAAATTATTAAAATTTTTGTTGATTCTCTCAGCGATCAGCAATATGTAAATGAATTACTTATGCTAGTAAATGATGAGTCTTCAGAAACTGTTTTGTTGTCATTAACTGGAAATATTAATTTAGTGACAGCTTCGAATATTATAAAAGGCCTTGGCATAATAGCCGAAAATCAGCTTCAAGATGCATTTGGAAAATAAAAAAATAACGATTTTGACTCACAGGCTTTTCAAATACTTACAATCCAGTATAATTTGATGGTGTGATTTTTTTAAGTTCAACTTTAATTTTATCATCTACTTCCAGAGTGTCGATAAAATTAGCAATTGAATCAGCATTTATTTTTTTATTAGTCCTTGTTAGCCCCTTAAGTGCTTCGTAGGGATTTGAAAACCCCTCTCTTCTTAAGATAGTTTGAATAGCTTCAGCGACTACAGCCCAATTTTGGTCTAAATCATTCGCTATCTTTGAATTATTCAATAATAATTTATCAAGTCCTTTCAAGGATGATTTAATGGCTATAACAGTGTGTGCATATGGAACTCCAATATTTCTTAAAACTGTACTGTCAGTCAAATCACGTTGTAACCTAGATATGGGTAGTTTTGCTGAAAGATGTTCAAAAATTGCATTTGCAATTCCTAAATTACCCTCACTATTTTCAAAATCAATAGGATTGACCTTATGAGGCATAGCAGAACTCCCAACTTCACCTTCTTTAATTTTTTGCTTGAAGTAATCCATGGATATGTAGGTCCAAAAATCACGATTCATATCAATGATAATGGAATTTATACGCTTCAATGAATCAAAAAGAGCAGCCATATGATCGTAGTGTTCAATTTGAGTAGTAGGGAAGGAATGGATAAGACCAAACTTATTTTTAAGCAGATTGTAAGCAAATTTCTTCCAATCAACTTTAGGATAAGCCAAGTGATGAGCATTAAAGTTTCCAGTAGCTCCACCAAATTTGGCCGCATTTGGAATTTTAATTAATACACCTAATTGTTCCTGAAGTCTTACTTTATAAACATTTATTTCTTTTCCTAGTCGAGTTGGAGAAGCAGGTTGTCCATGTGTTCTGGCAAGCATCGGAATTGTACCCCATTCTTTAGATAGTCTATCTAATTTATCAATTATTAGTTCAAGGATTGGAATGTAGATTCTATCGTTGGCAAGCTTTATGCTTAATGGTATTGCGGTGTTATTAATATCCTGAGAAGTTAAGCCAAAATGAATAAATTCTTTAAACTGGCTGATTCCCATCAAATCAAATTTTTCTTTAATGAAATATTCCACAGCTTTAACGTCGTGATTAGTGGTAAATTCAATATTTTTTATATTAAGAGCATCCTTGGTTGAAAAATTTTCATAAATCTCTCTCAATTGAGAGTATAAATCTTTATTAAAGCCAGAGAGCTGTTTCAAGGGTAATTCACATAATGCAATAAAATACTCTACTTCAACAAGTACTCTGTACTTTATTAGAGCTTCTTCAGAAAAAAACTTTTCTAATTCAACTACTTTCGACCTGTAACGGCCATCTATAGGAGAAATAGCATTAAGTGTTGTTAGTGACATCAAATTCAATTCGAATTACAAAGATATTACTTTTCAGTAAAAAATTTTAATTTTAATCTATGATTAATCTTTATTTTTGAAACTATTAACTACAAATATTATGCAGTTTAAGAAGACTTTATTTTGTATTGGTTTCGTTTATCCTGAACCAAAATCTTCCGCCGCTGGAATGCGAATATTACAGCTTCTTGAGTTGTTTTTAGAGAACAACTATAAAGTTGTTTTTGGTACTACTGCTAAAAATATTAGGTATTCATTTCCTTTGGAATCTATTGGAGTTGAAGTAAAATCAATTAGCTTAAATGACTCGAGTTTTGATGCTTTTATTCTAGAATTAAATCCTTCAATAGTTCTTTTTGACAGATTTATGACAGAAGAACAATTTGGTTGGCGAGTTTCAAAAAATTGTCCAAAAGCTTTAAGAATTTTAGATACAGAAGACCTTCACTTTTTAAGAAAATCTAGACAAGAGAATATTAAGGATAAATTTCTTTTCTCAAAAGAGTTTCTTGATACCGATCTTGCCAAACGAGAAATTGCAAGTATTTACAGGTCGGATATAACCCTTATTATTTCTGAATTTGAATATAATATTCTAGTTTCAGAAGTCGGTATTGATCCTGGTATTTTATTTTATATTCCTTATTTTTTCAGTTTTAAGGAGTTCAAAATTAAAAATCCTTTACCAGATTTTCATGACAGGAAAAATTTTGTATTTGTAGGTAATTTTATGCATCCTCCTAATTTAAAAGCAATTTTGTATTTAAAAAATAAAATTTGGCCTAGGATAATTCAAAAAAATCCTGAAGTTGAGCTTCATATTTACGGTTCTTATGCTACAAAGGAACATCTGTCTCTTAGTGACAGTAAAAATAAATTTAAAGTTAAAGGGCGTATAGATGATTTATATTCTACTTTATCTACTTACCGCTTAATGCTTGTTCCTTTGGAGTTTGGTGCTGGTCTAAAGGGAAAGGTGATTGACTCCATGAGATGTGGAACACCTTGTGCTCTTTCTAGTATAGCTGCTGAGGGTATATTTGGAAATTTTTTAGTTAATGGATTTATTGAAGACAAGTTAGAAGAATTTACATTTAAAGCGGCTAAGTTATATTCAAATAAACATTATTGGGAAGTATCTCAAAATAATGGCTTTGAGGTCATTAAAAAACGTTTTTCTAAATCAATTTTCGTAAAACCTTTTATGCAAAAAGTTGCTTTTCTAATGACTTACACCGAGAAACATAGATTGAAAAATGTAGTAGGATTGATATTGGAACATCATAGTATGAAATCTACTAAATATCTATCTAAATGGATAGAAGAAAAAAACAGGATTTCAAAATAATATTTAATTTTAAAGAATAAATCTATCTTTTATTTCTACTAAGAATTTTATATTCTTCATAGCATTCACTTATGGCATCTAATATTTGTAGATCATTAGCTTTTTTGATAAAATCATCTGAATAATTGCACTCGCTAATTAAAAGTTCTAAGTCTATTTTATCTACATTTAAAATAGCAGTTAACATTTCTCTGTCAAAACGAGAAGCCAATAAAGTACGAATTTCATTTTCTTTCTTCATTTTTCTAAGTTTCTTCATTTGTCTTGGTTTTTTTCCAAAAATGCTGTGTAGAAAGTTTGCTGGATTGAAAATTGCTCCTAAAACTTTATTCACCATTGTTGGAGCTTTTGGACTTGACTCATAACCACTATTTAAGCCAGAAATGCTGTAGCGAACATTTTTTTGAATAGGAATCTGTTTAATATCAATTTCTAAGTAACCTGTTAATTTAAGCCTATTTATAACAACTTCTTCTAAAGCTAATGCAAGTTCAGTTAGTTTAATGGTAGTTCTATTACCAAATCGAATCCAATCATTTGTAACTCTAACTTTTATTGATTTGTATCCTAAGAAAGATAAGTGAAGGGTATCGTTTGTTTTTGCTTGAATTTCAAATTCCCCATCAATATTGGTTGTTGTACCAGAAACTTGGTTAATGTTTACAATATTAACACCTTCCATTGCAATATCATTACCAGAATCAGTAATTTTCCCCTTGACTATAGAACTTTTTTGGCCAACAACAAGTTCCGGAATAATTAAAAGTATACTTATAAGCAGATATTGCTTCATATAATAATTAAAGTTATTAAAATTAATGAACTGAGATTACAAACCAAATATTATTCAAAATTTTGTCTAAATATTAACAAATAAAAATTATTATCTTCTGCTTCTTCTTGGTCTTGAACTACCTGCTCCACGTTTAAAATCTGAACTTCTTCGTTTCCGACCTTTAGTGAAATGTCCACGTGCTTTTTTACCGTCGTTTCTTCTTTTCCCATTTCGTCTTTGACGACTGCGGTCTTGCTTTTCCGTGATTTCAACATTTACGTAGCGGCCATTTTGTTTAAAGTCACTAAAAAATTCTATCACTTTTGGCATATGAACTGTTTCTGTGTTGAAAAATGAAAAACTATCTTTCACGTCAACCTTAAATACAGCGTCTTGCCCAAGTTTAAGACTGTCTCTAAGAAAGTCTTTTAGCTTCATCCAATCATAACCATCTTTTTTACCAATATTTATAAAAAATCTTGCAGAGTTATCAGTTGCATTTTTTTCTAAAAAGTTGTCATTTCCTTTTGGAACGTTCAGATTTTTCGCTTTTTCATAATAATTGTAAAAGCGTGTAAATTCTACAGAAAAGAATTTTTTGATAAGGTCCTCTTTTGAAACATTCTCAAATAACGCATTGATTTCCTCTAAATAGTTGTCAATTTTATGATTTATTTCCGTTTCGTGAATTTTATGCGCCAATGCCTTAAGTTGAACCTCACATATGTCCATTCCTTGGGGAATTTCTTTTTTCACAAACTTTTTTTGAATCATTTTTTCAATAGACTTTATTTTGCGTTGTTCACTTTTGGTAATGATGACCATAGATAATCCTGTCTTTCCAGCACGCCCTGTTCGGCCACTGCGGTGTGTGTATGTTTCAATTTCATCTGGTAATTGGTAGTTAATGACATGAGTGATATCGTCAACATCAATACCACGCGCTGCCACATCCGTAGCGACCAACATTTGAATTTGTTTATTTCGGAAAGACTTCATTACCAAGTCACGTTGATTTTGACTTAAATCCCCGTGCAATGCCCCTGCATTGTACCCATCTTCAATAAGTTTTTCGGCCACTTTTTGGGTATCTCTTTTTGTTCTACAAAAAATTACAGCAAATATATTTGGGTTGGCATCCGCTAAGCGCTTCAGGGCAGGATAACGATCTCTTGAACCTACCAAATAAAATTCATGTGAAACATTCTTACTTCCAATGTTTCTGTGTCCTACTGTGATTTCCGTTGGATTACACATGAATTTTTTTGCGATTATTGAAACCTCTTTGGGCATGGTAGCAGAAAATAACCAAGTTGATTTTTGTTCTGGAGTATGAGAGAGAATGGATTTTATATCCTCAAAAAAGCCCATATTAAGCATTTCATCAGCCTCGTCCAATACAGCGTAATCTATTTTTGAAATATCGACCAATCGCCTGTTGATCATATCCTTCATACGTCCAGGCGTCGCTACGATTATTTGTGCACCTCTCTTAACATTTTTTGCCTGCTCTGTAATGCTTGCGCCTCCGTAAATAGCCGTGACATTCAATCCCTTGCAATATTTTCCATAGAGTTTTATCTCATTTGTGATTTGAAGACATAGTTCTCTTGTTGGTGATAAAATTAAACCTTGGGTTGTTCGATTTTCAATGTTGATTTTTTGAAGCATTGGGAATCCAAAAGCTGCAGTTTTCCCTGTTCCTGTCTGGGCTAGTGCCACAAGATCACATTCTTTAGAGATAAGTGTTGGAATTGCTTTTTCTTGAACTTCGCTTGGTGTTTCAAAGCCAAGATCTGCTATGGCCTGTAGCAAATGGGCTTCAAGACCTAATGTTTGGAATTTATTCATTCGTATACTAATTTCGATATGCGTTTGTCGTGTTGTCTCAGAAGCGTATCGAATTTTATACCTAATGCCCCTTACATCACACCCTCACCCTGAAGGTTTGCGGCAAAGGTACATTAATTAATTAAGTTTGTTTTGGCCTGAAAGAAATCAATTAACTGGGTAACAGCACGTCCTCTGTGCCCAATCTTGTTTTTCTCATTTAAAGACAATTGCGCGAAAGTTTTTGAATTCCCTAAAGGTTTGAAAATTGGATCATAACCAAACCCTTCAGAACCCATAACATTTTCTGTAATCTCCCCTTTGCAAATCCCTTGAAAAGTTATTAGTTTACCTTTAAAATGCATTGCAATGACCGTTTTAAATTGTGCTTTTCGATTGGCTTTATCTTTTAATTTATATAGTAATTTTTGGATGTTATCCTTCGTATTTTTTTCAGGACCGGCATAACGTGCAGAATACACTCCAGGTTCCCCATTTAAAATTTCAACTTCTAATCCAGTATCTTCAGCAAAGCAATCTAAATTGTATTTGTTCTTGACATAATTGGCTTTTTGAATGGCATTTCCTTCTATGGTATTTTGAGTTTCAGGAATTTCTTCGTTACATTCAATGTCTTTTAAACTAATGAGTTTAATTCTTTTTGGGAGTTGTGCTTGAACTTCATAAAGCTTATTGGGATTATTGGTGGCAAAAACGATTTCAATCATGCCTTCTTTTATTGGTGGTGATAGGGTTCATTTTTTAGTATACTCATTCCTCTGTACAATTGCTCAACAACAAATAAACGAATCATTTGATGTGAAAAAGTCATTTTTGAAAACGAAATTTTACCATGTGCATTTTTGTAAACCTCATCAGAAAATCCATAAGGTCCGCCGATGGCTAGTACAATTTGCTTTAATCCAGAGTTCATTTGTTTTTGTAAAAACTTAGAAAATTCAATAGAGTCATAATCTTTTCCTTTTTCATCTAACAAAAACAAGCGATCTGTGGCGTTTATATTGCCTAGAATCAATTGGCCCTCTTTTTCTTTTTGTTGAATCATACTAAGATTTTTGGCATGCTTTAAATCTGGAATAATTTCTATTGAAAACGTGATGTAATATCGAAGTCTAGATTCGTATTTTTGAATCAATTCTTTCAACGCTTTTGCATCTGTTTTCCCTAAGACTAATAATTTGATTTTCACATGGCAAAGTTAATCATAAAATAGATTTTATTTTTATATTTTTGAGAATTCAAATTATTACATTCGCATTAAACAAAATTATATGATCAGTTCAATAGCTTTTAAAAATGATATAGAACGAATTATAGTCAATGCTATTCGCGAAGATGTAGGGGAAGGCGATCACAGTTCTCTAGCATGTATTCCAAAAAATGCTTTAGGAAAAGCCCGGCTTATTGTAAAGGATAAAGGGGTTTTAGCTGGGGTGAGTTTTGCCACAAGCGTGTTTAAATACGTCGACCCTAAGCTACAACTTAAGGTTTTAATCAAAGACGGTACCGCTGTAACATTTGGTGATATTGCTTTTGAGGTAATGGGCTCTCAGCGATCTATTTTGAAGTCAGAGCGTTTGGTGCTTAATGCTATGCAACGTATGAGTGCTATTGCTACAAAGACAAATATTTATGTTAAGTTGTTAAAGGGAACAAATACTAGAATATTAGACACTCGAAAGACAACTCCTGGAATTAGAGCTTTGGAAAAATGGGCTGTTTCTATAGGTGGAGGGTTCAACCATCGATTTGGTCTTTACGATATGATAATGATAAAGGATAACCACATCGATTATGCAGGTGGAGTTAATCAGGCTCTTGAAAACACATTACTCTATTTAAAAGAAAATGATTTATCACTTAAAGTAATTATTGAGGCACGTAATATCGAAGAAATAAAATTGATTTTAAAGCATGGAGGTGCTGATCGTATTTTAATAGATAATTTTGGAATACAAGCCACTAAAATGGCAGTTTCAATTATTGGAAATCAGTGTCAAATAGAATCCTCAGGAGGTATAAATGAAGTTACTTTACGTCATTATGCTGAATGTGGAGTTGATTTTATTTCCTCAGGGGCATTGACACATTCAGTTCATAATTTAGATTTAAGTTTAAAAGTATTCAAATGAGCCAAAACATTGAAAATAAATTGAATAAAATTCCTTTGGTCAAATGGGTAGTACAACTGTTTAAATCCATTCAACTTCCAGGTCTTGAGGGCTTGTCTTTATATGATTTGTTTGAAATGTATATTTTAGGAATTATTAATGGTGCACTTAGCATACGAGCCAGTGCGGTAGCCTATAGTTTCTTTATTGCTATTTTCCCCTTTTTGTTATTTATTATTATACTTATACCGTATATACCAATTGAGAGCTTTAAATATGAATTTCTCAATTTTCTTGATGCTTCACTCCCTCCAAACACCTCAGATTTTTTTAATCAAAATATTTTTGAAAACATCAATAAAAATAGTTCTGTTGGGTTCTTGTCTTCTGTTTTTATAGTTTCTATGTTGTTGATGTCTAACGGGGTAAATGCAGTTTTTTCTAGTTTTGAAAATTCATACCATCAAAAATTAAATAGAAATTTCATCAACCAATATCTACATGCTTTCGGCGTTTCTATTATTTTGGTTCTCATACTTATTTCAACCATAGCTGGTGTTGGATTTTTAGAAATTTATATAGTGCATCCTATATACCAGAGTCTGAATATGACTGATACAGTTTCAGAATTAGAATGGATAAATACTTTAAAATTTTTATTTTTTATTTTAATGATTTATTTAGGCACTGCTGTCCTTTACTTTTTTGGCACAAAAGACGGTAGATTATCTCGGTTTTTCTCAATTGGTGCCTTCTTGACCACTTTTTTGGTTATTTTAAACTCTTACCTTTTTGGAATTTATATTGAGAACTTCTCAACTTATAATCAACTTTACGGATCTATTGGAGCCCTTTTAATTCTTCTTTTTTACTTCTGGCTCAATGCCATTATTTTATTGCTAGGATTTGAATTAAATGCTTCTCTGCAACGCCTAAAACACTCATGTCAGTAGGACATCAATATTTTGTAGATGTGATTTTACCGCTCCCGTTGGAACGAAACTTCACCTATGCGATTACCAAAGCTGAGTCAGAATTTATAAAGCCTGGTTTTCGGCTTACGGTTCCTTTTGGAAAAAATAAGATTTATACAAGTATTGCATTAAAACTTCACAGCAAAGTGCCTACTTCATATGAAGTGAAGTCCATTAACAGTATTTTGGATCCTGCCCCCCTGGTAAATGTCTTTCAATTTAGGTTATGGGACTGGATATCCGAATACTACATGTGTAGCCTTGGAGAGGTTATGAGCGCAGCCATTCCAAGTGCATTTCTTTTGCAAAGTGAAACATTCGTTGCGCTTGTTCCCAGCGCAAATGTCAATACTATTCAACTAACTGATGATCAATATTTAATATTAGAAGCCTTAAAACAAACATCAAGATTAAAAATTGAGGATATTCAGAAAATCATCAATAAAAAGAATATTTTTTCTGTATTAAATCCATTAATGAATGCTAAGATCTTGACAACCTCTCAAAGTCTTAAAGAAAAGTTTAAACCAAAATTAGAAAGATGCGTTCGAATTTCTAAGCGTTACTCTGGCCATGATGCCTTGTCTAAAATTGAAAAGGAATTAAAAAGAGCTAAAAAGCTAAGTGCCATTGTTTTGGGCTATTTTTCCTTGGTAAGTCATAAAAGCCAAATTACCGTATCTGATTTAAAAACCCAGACTAATGCTACTTCCTCTCAAATTAAATCTCTGATTGATAAAGAGGTTTTTGAAGCTTATTTTATTGAAGTTGATCGTATTAAATTTGAAAATTCCAAAAACCAACAAGACATTGTTTTAAGTCCAGAGCAGTCAATCGCTTTTGATGCTATTAATCAAAATTTAAAAGAGAAATCTGTTTGTCTTTTTCATGGCGTTACTTCATCTGGAAAAACGGAAATCTATATCAAAAAAATTGAAAGTGTCTTACGTCAAGGTAAGCAAGCTTTATATTTAGTACCTGAAATTGCCCTGACTTCTCAATTGGTTTTTCGTCTCAAGAAATTTTTTGGATCTCTAGTCGTGGTATACCACTCTCGCTTCAGTCCTAATGAACGGGTAGAAATATGGCAGAAAGTGTTAAAAAATCCTGAACAGGCAAGAGTTGTAATTGGTGCTCGTTCATCCTTGTTACTTCCATTTTCTAATTTGGGTTTGATTGTAGTTGATGAAGAGCACGAACCTTCATATAAGCAATTTGACCCATCGCCGCGCTACCATGCGCGAGACACTGCCATTGTGCTGGCAAATTTTTTTAAGGCAAAAACAATTTTAGGTTCTGCTACGCCGAGTATTGAGAGTTACTACAATGCTACCATTCATAAAAAATATGGTTATGTACCTTTAAATAAGCGTTATAACAATGTCACATTACCTAGCATTGAGTTGGTTGATTTAAAGGATAAATACAAGCGAAAACGAATGAAAGGTCATTTTAGTGACCGTCTAATTTTTGAAATTAAAGAGACTTTAGATTCGGGGTGTCAAGTTATTTTATTTCAAAATAGACGTGGTTATGCACCAGTTGTATCTTGCAATAGTTGTGGTCATGTACCTCAATGCTCTAATTGTGATGTCAGTTTAACCTTTCACCAACAAAGTAAACAATTGCGATGTCATTATTGCAGCTACACCATAGGGGTACAACCAAGTTGTATGCTCTGTGGAGGCCTAGACATAAACCACAAAGGGTTTGGAACTGAACAAATTCAAGAAGAGGCACAAGCTTTATTCCCAAGTGCCTCGATTGCGCGTATGGATTTTGACACGACACGAGGAAAATATAGCTATGATCAAATCATTGACCGTTTTGAAAGAAAAGACATTGATATTTTGGTTGGGACTCAAATGTTAACCAAAGGCTTGGATTTTAGGTATGTTAACCTTGTTGGAGTATTAAATGCTGATCAGCTAACTAATTTCCCAGATTTTAGATCTCACGAGAGAAGCTTTCAACTTTTACAACAAGTTTCAGGTCGTGCTGGTAGAACTAATATTAGAGGGAAAGTGTTAATTCAGACTTACAATACTGATCACAACATTTTAAAACATGTTTCTTCTAATAATTATAAAAAAATGTTTGAAGAACAGATATATCAACGTCGTATTTATAAATATCCCCCATATTGTAGATTAATAAAGATAACTTTAAAGCATCGTGATTTTAACCTTATTAATGTTAGTTCTGAATGGTTAAAGAAGTCTCTTTTTCAAGTATTTGGAAATAATGTTTTAGGTCCAGAATTTGCTATAGTACCACGTATAAGAAATCTTTACAATAAAAATATTATAATTAAAATTCCTCAAACAAATTCTTTGTTGGAGACTAAGAAAATTATAAGCAAAATAAAAAATAGTTTTATTAGTACAAGTTCTTTTAGATCAGTCCGATTTGTTATAAATATTGATTGCTACTGAAAGGTATTTAGCTCTGGGATTCAAGTGCATCTGTCAAATGGTTTTTCTTATTTCTGCTCAAGGGAATTTTAAAATTATCAATTTCTACAAATCGACTGTTATAACGTTCTATTTTTTTAAGATTTATAATATAAGATTTGTGAATTCTTAGGAATTTACCTTTTGGTAAATCATTCTCAAATGCTTTCATTGTTGATAGTATTACATAGCTGCCGTTTGATGTTATGAGCTTTACATAGTCTCCTAAAGCCTCAATCCATTTTATATCTTTGATAAAAACTTTTCTTTTTTTGAGGTTACTTTTCACAAAAATGTGTTGATTTTCTTTTACTTGTTTATTTGTGTTATTAAGAAGGTTTAACTTAGTTAAAACCTTGTCAACACTCTTATTAAAAAGAATATTTTCTATCGGTTTTGAAAGAAAATCAACAACTCCATAGCTGTATGATTTGAACGCAAAACTTGTGTTTTTTGAAGTAATTATGATTTCTGGAACTGAAATATTAGATGCATCTAAAATATCAAGAAATTCAAAACCATTAATTTTTGTTATTTCGATTTCTAAAAAAATCAAATCTACATCCGTATTCATTAGAAATTCATTTGCTTCAATGCAAGAACTAAATTCGGCCAACAAATTAATCGAATGATGATCGTTTGATTTTTTTACAGTATCCATTCTCTGCAGAGCGTTGGAATCTATAACAATAGAGTCAAGAATCATATTATTTGGGTTTGTTAAATTCTTAATGGACTAGCCTGCAATATTAAGTAAATTAATCGATAAAAACCAACAAAATACGTTAAAATGCATTTTATTGTAAATTTTTAAAATATAATTTGTGTTGTCAGTACCGTAATATTTAATTATATTTGCACCCATTTTAAAAAACAATTTATGAATAACTATGAAACTGTTTTCATCTTAAATCCCGTTTTATCTGATGTGCAGATAAAGGAAACAGTAAAGAAATACGAAGATTTTCTTGTTTCTAAAGGAGCCAAGATGGTATCAAAAGAGGACTGGGGGCTAAAAAAGTTAGCTTATCCCATTCAAAATAAGAAAAGTGGTTTTTACCATTTATTTGAATTTACATGTTCTGGAGATCTGATAACTTCTTTGGAAATTGAATTTAGACGTGACGAACGTTTCATGCGTTATCTAACTGTCAAGTTAGATAAACATGCCATATCGTGGGCAGAAAGAAGAAGAGAGAAACTTAAGTTAAAAGCATAATATATGTCAATCGAACAACAAGCAAAAGCAAAAAAAGGAGGAGAAATTCGATATTTAACTCCTTTAAATATAGAAACTAACAAGGCAAAAAAATATTGCCGTTTTAAAAAATCAGGAATAAAATATATAGACTATAAAGATCCTGATTTTCTATTGAAATTTGTTAATGAGCAAGGGAAATTGTTACCTAGGCGTTTAACAGGAACCTCACTTAAGTATCAAAGAAAAGTTTCTGTTGCCGTAAAAAGAGCTAGACATTTGGCATTAATGCCTTACGTTGCTGATTTACTAAAATAAAATTGTTACAACTATGGAATTAATATTAAAACAAGATGTTGAAGGATTAGGTTTTAAAGACGACCTTGTAACTGTAAAAAATGGTTACGGTAGAAATTTTTTAATCCCTGCTGGTCGTGCTATAATCGCTACAACTTCTGCAAAGAAAGTACGTGATGAAAATTTAAAGCAACGTGTATTTAAAGAAAAGAAAATGATAGCAGATGCTCAAAAAGTAGCTGAATCTATCAAAGTATTGGAGCTTAAAATCACGGCTAAAGTTGGTAGTGGCGACAAACTCTTCGGATCGGTTAACAACATTGATGTAGCGGCTGCACTAGATAAAGCAGGACAAAGCATTGAAAAAAAGTTTATCACTGTTACAGGTGGTAATGTAAAGCGTTTGGGTAAATATAATGCACAGATTCGATTGCATCGCGATGTGAACGTAGAACTGCCTTTTGAAATTATTGCTGAAAAAGTATAAACATCAAATTCAAGTTTATAATTTAAAAGGCCTGTTCACTCGACAGGCCTTTTTTTAAGTAAAAAACATGAAATATAGAAGACTCAGCAAAGAACAATTTGAAGCATTACACAAAGAATTTATTAATTTTTTGGCGACACAATCTATTACTGCAGCTGAATGGGAAGTACTAAAGTCCCAGAAACCAGAAGTTGTTGAAGCCGAAATTGATATTTTTAGTGATTTAGTATGGGAAGGTGTTTTGGAGAAAGTTTTATTTTTAGAAAATATCGCACCCCAACACATGTATTTATTTCATGTTAAAGAAAATACTATCGCCTTGATTGGGCTAAAACTTAACATTAAAACTGTAGATTTAACTACAAAAGCAGGCTTCTCTTGGCTGCGTGAGAACTTGATGTCTGATAACGTAGAAATTTTTGATGCTGAAAAACAAATTAATGACGATAAAAAGATACAGATTTTTGAATTGATAGAAAATGGTGCGCAGATTACTAAGGGTGAATTGTTTAAGTATTTTGAGCAACTCATTGGTTAGCATCTTAAAAAAACAGATATTTGTTAATAAACAAGCGTTATGGCCTCTAAACCACGCAATTCTAAAGGAACGCGAGATTTCAACTCGCAACAAATTGCCAAGCGCGACTATATATTTAACACCATAAAGTCAAATTTTAAGCGCTTCGGTTTTGCACCTATCGAAACCCCCAGTTTTGAGCTCTCGGAAACTCTCTTAGGAAAATACGGAGAAGAAGGCGATCGTCTAATTTTTAAAATTATAAACTCTGGTGAAAAAGTTAAAAAAGCGGATTTAAAAGCTCTTGAAGACAATCAACTTGCACGCTTTTCGAATTCACTTTCTGAAAAAGCATTGCGTTACGATTTAACAGTCCCGTTTGCCCGTTATGTTGCTCAATACCAGAACGACATTACCTTTCCTTTTAAACGTTATCAAATTCAACCTGTTTGGCGTGCCGATCGTCCTCAAAAGGGGCGCTTCCAAGAATTTTTTCAATGTGATGCCGATGCAGTAGGTTCGGATTCCCTTTGGCAGGAAGTAGAATTTATCCAGTTGTATGATGCTGTTTTCACAGACTTAAAATTAAATGGGGTCAGTATAAAAATTAACAATAGAAAAGTTTTAGCAGCCATTGCAGAACGCATTGGCGCCCAAGACAAGCTCATAGATTTTACTGTGGCGTTAGACAAGCTAGATAAAATAGGGGCTGAAAAAGTTAAAGAAGAGATGCTATCTAAAGGTATTTCATCTGATGGTATCGCTTTGTTAACCCCTCTTTTAAAGATTTCAGGGGATTTCAAAGCACAGCTAAAAGCCTTGAGTAGTCTATTTAGAACTTCTCAGATTGGTATGGAAGGGCTTTGCGAGCTAGAGTTTATAGCCGATAAAATCAATGATTTGGGACTCCAATCAACCACTTTAAAATTAGATATTACTCTAGCACGTGGGTTAAACTACTACACCGGGGCTATTTTTGAGGTTTCTGCCCCTGACACTGTTGTCTTGGGGTCAATAGGTGGAGGAGGGCGTTACGACGATTTGACCAGTATTTTTGGACTCAAGGACTTGAGCGGAGTTGGTATTAGTTTTGGCCTTGATAGAATTGCACTAGTTTTGGAAGAATTGAAACTTTTCCCAGAGAATAATAGCCAAACAACTCAAGTTTTGTTTGCCAATTTTGGGTCTAAGGAAAGTCTATACTCATACAAAGCCATTCAATCTTTACGATCTGATGGCATTGTTGCCGAGCTCTACCCGGATGCACTAAAGCTAAAAAAACAAATCACATACGCCAATAAACGCGATATTCCATATGTGGTTTTGGTAGGTAATCAAGAAATGACCTCAAGCACTTATACCCTAAAAAACATGTTGGATGGCAGTCAAAAGACATTGGACTTTAAATCTCTAGTTTCACAATTGAATAAAGAGAAAAACCCTTGAAATGCAAGGGTTTAAAAGTAGCGTGGGGGAGATTTGAACTCCCGACCTCCGGGTTATGAATCCGACGCTCTAACCAACTGAGCTACCACGCCATAAATGATGGCTGCAAATATAGAAACAAATTCCTGTGCTTTCAAAATAAATCCTTTGTAAAAAATATTTTTTTTCTCATTAAAACTAGTAAATTATTGTATATATTGAAAATCTAATTTACAGTATATGAATAACAAAATTAAATATGAAATAGAATTCCCGATTCAAGCCTCACCACAACTACTTTATAACTATATATCTACTCCCTCTGGTCTTTCAGAATGGTTCGCTGATAATGTAAATTCAAGAGGTGAATTGTTCACTTTTATTTGGGATGATTCTGAGGAGCAAGCAAAATTAATTACAAAAAAAAGCCCTGAGCGAATCAAGTTTAAATGGTCAGAAAGTTCCAACGACGCTAGTTTTTTTGAACTTCGAATAGAAGTAGATCCAATAACTAAAGATGTTTCAATTATAGTTACTGATTTTTCCGATGAAGATGAGTTAGAGGAATCTAAAATGCTGTGGGAAAATCAAATCGCAAGTTTAAAGCAAATTCTTGGTTCTCGCTAATTAAATTTTATTTTGATATAAAATACTATTTCAGTTTACAAAATCAATGATTAATATTAATGGAACTTTACTAGAAGATGCAAATGCTAATTTATCTTTAGAAAATAGGGGTTTCACTTATGGAGATGCTATTTTTGAGACTATTAAGGTAAACAAAAGGCCTCTTTTCTGGGAAGCGCATTATTTTCGATTAATGGCTTCAATGCGTATTATGCGCATGAAAATTCCTATGAAATTTACTCCAGAATTTTTAGAAGCTGAAATAATGGATTTAATTGCTACTAAAATTTCAAAAGTAAAATCTCATCGAGTCAAACTATCAGTTTACAGAGTTTCGGGTGGTTATTATACCCCAGATAATAATTCTATTGAATATTCTATTTCAATGAGCCCTTTAGATAATTTTTTATATGCACATACTCCAGATAATTATGAAATAGATTTATTTAAGAATTATCAAATATCACCTAATTTATTGTCGACAATTAAAACAAATAATAAGGCTTTAAATGTCATTGGTAGTATATATGCAAAAGAAAATAATTTCAATAATTGTTTATTGCTAAATACTAATAAAAACGTTATCGAAGCTCTCAACGGAAATATATTTTTAGTTAAAAATAATATAATCAAAACACCACCACTGTTAGACGGTTGTATGAAAGGAATAATTCGTGGTAAATTAATTGAAATAATAAATAAAACCTCTAATTATGAGTTAAATGAAAAATCTATTTCACCTTTTGAACTCCAAAAGGCTGATGAAATTTTTATAACAAACGTAATTTCAGGTATTATTCCTGTCACAAAATTTCGAAAAAAAGAATACAAAACAGAAACCTCTAAATTATTATTAGATAAGTTAAATATTAAAATTCGATTAGTTTAATTTTGAGATGGTTGATCTGGAGCATTTGACCACAGGCTATATTCTCCTCCAAGGTCTATCATTCTATTTTTCCAAATGGTTTTATATGAAACTTGAAAAATATCTTTTTTGTAGTTATTTTCAGAAAGAATCCAGGAATTTGAATCAAGTTCTAAATTTAATTGATTAGCATCCCACCCTGAATAACCTAGAAAAAAACGAATATCATTTTTATTTATCTTTTGATCTCTAGATAATTTTAAAATAATTTCAAAATTACCACTCCAGTACAGACCTTCTGATATTTTAATGCTTTCTGGTATAAGTTTTGGAATTTTATGAACGAAATATAAGTTATCTTGTTGCACTGGACCTCCATGGTAAATTGGTAAATTGGATTTAATTACGGGTATTAGGTCTTTAAGTTCAAAATTTAATGGTTTGTTAATTATAAATCCAATGGAGCCTTCATTATTATCATCTACTAGAAGTATTATTGAACGACTAAATTGTAAATCAGGAATAATTGACGGATCTGAAATTAGTATTTTACCTTTTTTTGTAGTCACAATCTAATTATATTTAATTGAAAGATTAATTAAATGTAATGATTTAATTTTTAAAGCATATTTGCATTTTTTTCAAATGTGAAGCCGTTCAAAAAAGACTTGGCATCCATTTGTTTTTTTCCTGGAAATTTGAAGTGATTCAAATAAATGTATCCGTTATTAATACAAATTTTAATGGAAGTCTTATTAGTAATTATAGTTCCAATATTATTTGCATGCTGTATTTTTTCATATTCAACCTCATAAATTTTTATATTTAATTTATAGGAACCATTTATTAGTAATGCCCAAGCGCCAGGGTAAGGATTCAAACCTCGAACGAGATTTTGAATTTCTTCACCACTTTTTGACCAGTCAATTTTACAATTGTCTTTATTAAGTTTATAAGCTGTTTTATGTTCTTTTTGGTCTGACTGAATACTTGTTTTAACACTTCCGTTCTTAATGAGATTTATGGTTTTTAAAATCAAATTTCTACCTTTTTCCATGAGTTTTTCGTGTAATATGCCAGCAGTGTCTCTTTCCAATATGGGAACCTTAGATTGTAAGATAATGGCCCCAGTATCAATTTTTTCATCAATGTAAAAAGTCGTTACACCTGTTTCGTTTTCTCCATTTATAAGTGCCCAATTTATTGGAGCTGCACCTCTATACTGTGGTAACAGTGATGCATGTAAATTAAAGGTGCCTAAAGTAGGTATTTCCCAAACCACCTTAGGAAGCATCCTAAAGGCTACAACCACTTGTAAATCGCATTTTAGTGCGATGAGTTGGGCTATAAAATCTGTAGATTTGAGATTGGTTGGTTGCAAGACATGCAAGCCCTGTTCTTGCGCATAATATTTTACTGCGGATTGCTTTAATTTTTGACCACGTCCTGCGGGCCGGTCCGGAGCAGTAATGACTCCAACTATATTATAACCTTCTTTAATAAGCCCTTTAAGCATGTGAACCGCAAAGAAGGGAGTTCCCATAAAAACAATTCTAATATTTTTTGTGGCTGTCATAAAATTTGGTACAAATTTGAATTTGTGAGTTTAATTTTTTGGTTCTCTACTAAGTACTGCAATATTTTAATTATTCTCTCATCTTCTAAATTACAAATTTTGACTAAATCTTTGGTGCTCAATGGCACTTTTTCAATGGCTTCAAGTATATGTCTTATTTCATTTTGAGAGAATTTATTTGTCATGATGCCATTCTCAGTACAGACATTGCATATCCCGCATGGTATTGATACCTTTTCATCAAAATAGTTTAGAAGTTGAAGACTTTTACAAGCAGAATTATTTTCCATGTATTTAAATACTGCATTTAATTTTTTTAGTTTTATTTTATTTTGAATTAAAACCGGTTTTGAAATTCTGTGAATTGTTTTTTCGTCTTCTCTAGGAACCAGAAATGTAATTTGTGTGTCAGCATCACTGTTTTTAAAATCCATAACTTTCACGGATTTAAGACGTTTTAATACCTCCAAAACAGTAGATGTTTTAAGCTCTGTTTTAATTGCAATTTTTTCTATATCAATAGTGGTTGGTTGAACAAAGATTCCTTCGTAGGTTCGAAGTATGACATTTGTTACATTTTTTTCTACAGTATCCTTTTCAAACAATGACTGAAGTGTGTTGTTGGATATTAAAAATTGAATAGTTAATTTATTTTTAAGAACCGTTTCAAAGATCAATACACCATAACTTTGTAAAGTTTTAAGCGCATTAAAAGTTTTAAGTTTGGAAAGCTTATGAATTTTACAAAAATTATCAAAATACAATCCCTGTCTTTGATCATTATATTCACCATAGCCAATTTGGAAGTGAATACACAATTTCTTGTAAATTAACTTTAAAAAAGAAATATTAGGTAGTAGATTTTCAAAACGAGTTTTCATATTGGTCACATTACTGGGGCCTGTTATCAAATAGGCAAAAGCCTTATCTCCATTTCGGCCTGCCCTTCCAGATTCTTGAAAATAAGCTTCAAGGCTTTCAGGAATGGTTAGATGTATCACCACTTCAACATTACTTTTATCGATTCCCATACCAAAAGCATTAGTCGCTATCATGACGCTAAATTTGTTATCGATCCAATCTAAATACATAAGTTCTTTTTTCTTGAAACTCATACCGCCATGGTAGTAACCACAGGAAATTCCTTCAAGTTCTAAAGTTTTTGCTAGTTGTTCTGTTTCAATACGGCTCCTGACATATACAATAGCACTGCTTTTGATCTTTTTTAAAATGGAGATGGCTTTGTATTTAGGATCTTCTAAGGCAATTGAATTGTAAGATAAGTTTGACCTGAAAAATGAGCTCTTATACACTTTGTGGTTCAAAAAATCTAACTGTTCAGTAACGTCCTTGATCACATGTTTTGTAGCAGTTGCCGTCAATGCGATGACGTTTGTTTCTGGACACAATGTTCGCAGTATTTTGATGTTCCTGTAAGCTGGTCTAAAGTCATGTCCCCATTGACTGATACAATGGGCCTCATCAACAGCAATTAAGCTTACTTTCATGGATTTAATACGCGTTTGGACCAATCTATTATCAAGGCGTTCAGGAGAGATATATAAAAATTTATAATTTCCAAAAACACAGTTATCTAGCATTCGCTCTAGTTCGCTGTAATGATTGACATTAGTTAAGGCCATGGCTTTTATGCCCTTTTGATTTAGCGATGCGACTTGATCCTGCATTAATGCAATAAGTGGAGAAATCACAATACAAATACCTTCTTTGATTAGGGCTGGAACTTGAAAACAAATAGACTTTCCACCCCCGGTTGGTAAAAGTGCTAAGCAATCCTCATTTTCTAAAGCTGCTTTAATAATTTTTTTCTGATTTAGTCTAAAGCCAGTATGACCCCAGTATTTCTCTAAAATTTGAAGCGGGTGCAACATCGTATTTAAATATTCTTTAAAATGAAATCTACACGATTTTCTACAGTAGAATGTGGCACCTCTACTAACTTATAATCAAAGCGTTTATACCATTTTGTAAGGTATTTGTGAATTTCTGTCGCTTGTTCAAAAGTTTCATAGCGCTCATTATCCTGAATGTATATATCTTTCCAAGGCGTTAATATAAAAACTTTATCATATTTGTGTTTTTTACAATTTTCAATAAATTCCATCGAGTAATCGGAGTCAATATAATCTAAATATGCGACCACATCAGGTAATCCTCTATCAAAAAAAACCAAAGGGCTGTCTGCAGTATCTGCTTCAATAAATTGTTTTTTCCGTGCTTCCAAAAGTTGCTTGCTAAACAAATCAGGGTCTTTCAAAAATAATTGATCTATTCCCTTGTTTTGTGCTTTTAAAGTAATTTCTCTAGAAATTTCTTCCATACAAACATGACCTTTGTTTTTTAATTTATCAATAATTGAAGTTTTACCAGAAGCTGGGCTACCAATAATCGCTATTTTTTTTGCTTTTGAACTTAAAGTCATGTTAATTGTAAAATTCGTGATTTAAAAGTTAAATAAAAAATTATCACTTGATGTATATTTGTATTTATAAATGACCACAATGCAATCTAACTATCCAAATGAATTTTACGATAAATTACGAGAAAAATTATACGAAACAAGTAATTGGCCTTCAGTCTATCTTTTTAAATTTATAGTTGATTCAGATCCTTCTAAAATTATAAAAATTCAACAGAACTTCGATAACATGAAGGCTGAAATTAAAAGTATTGTTTCAAAAAATGGTAAATATACTAGTGTTTCTGTCCAAGTTAAAATAGAAAGTCCTGAAATTGTTATAAGTAAATATAAAAAAATCGGTAATGAGGTTGATGGTGTCATTTCACTATGATCCTTCTAATAAAGTCAGTTTAATAGTTAATTTTTTGTATTTTGCAGCTTAAACTAATAAAATTTAAATGTCATTAACAATAGAGCATATAGAATACAACACAGAGCGTGAACACTTAATTATTCCTGAATACGGAAGACACATTCAAAAAATGATTAATCACGCCATAGCACAGGAATCAAAAGATGAGCGTAATAAGCTTGCCAAAGCCATTATTTCAGTAATGGGTAATATGCAACCACATTTGAGAGATGTCCCTGATTTTCAACACAAGCTTTGGGATCAACTGTTTATAATGTCAAAATTTAAATTAGATGCTGATTCTCCTTTTGAAAAACCTTCAGAAGAAATATTACGTCTTAGTCCAGATCCACTTGCATATCCACAGAATTATCCAAAATATCGTTTTTATGGAAATAATATTAAAACAATGATTGATGCAGCATCTTCCTGGGAAGATGGAGACATGAAAACAGCTCTAATTTTCACAATAGCTAATCACATGAAAAAATCATTCTTGAGCTGGAATAAGGATACTGTTGAGGATATTGTTATACTTAACCATCTTTTTGAGTTATCAAATGGGAAAATTGATATTAGAAATACTAGCGAAAAACTTACTGATTCTTCCCAGCTTTTAAAAATGCAGCGAAAGACCAATAATTATAAGAGCAATTACAAGAAAAATAACAGAAATCGTAAGCGATATTAACCTTTTACTTAATAAAAATTAAATTTTAATCCATTGAAGTCATTTAAAATTGAAGGTGGACATAAATTAAGAGGTTCAATTCAACCTCAGGGTGCAAAAAATGAAGCTCTCCAGATTTTATGTGCTGTACTCTTAACTAAAGAAAAGATCACTATTAACAACATCCCAGACATCATTGATGTCAATAAACTTATTCGATTGTTGGGTAAATTAGGAGTAAAAGTAGAAAAGCACTCAGATAACTCTTACACTTTTCAAGCAGATGCTGTCGATTTAGACTATTTGGAAACTCCCGCATTTAAAGTTGACGGGGCAGGCTTAAGAGGCTCCATCATGATTGTTGGTCCATTATTAGCTCGTTTTGGTAAGGGCTATATTCCTAAGCCGGGTGGGGATAAAATTGGCCGCCGTCGTTTGGATACCCATTTTGAAGGATTCATAAAATTGGGTGCTGATTTTAGGTACAACAAGGAGGATCATTTTTATGGGGTTGAAGCCAAAAGATTAAAGGGTACTTTTATGCTTCTTGATGAAGCATCTGTTACCGGTACTGCAAATATTGTAATGGCTTCTGTTTTAGCTGAAGGCACTACAACAATTTACAATGCTGCTTGCGAACCTTATCTCCAGCAACTTTGTAAAATGCTTAATAGAATGGGCGCTCAAATAAGTGGGATTGGTTCTAATCTATTAACAATTAATGGAGTAGATGTTTTAGGTGGTACTTCCCACACTATGTTACCAGATATGATAGAGATTGGAAGTTGGATTGGCCTTGCTGCGATG
Source organism: Formosa sp. (assembly GCA_002698705.1). Classification (GTDB taxonomy): domain Bacteria; phylum Bacteroidota; class Bacteroidia; order Flavobacteriales; family Flavobacteriaceae; genus UBA3537. Next base: position 26,389 of record NZZM01000015.1, read on the forward strand.
ACTCGCAGTGAACTCACTATTAAGAATGTTAGCTGGGAAGATCTTGGTGTAATTCCTAATGTATTTAGAAAGTTGGGTATTACAATAGAACGGAGAGAGGACGATATTTTTATACCAGCACACATCAATGGATATCAAGTCCAAAATTACATTGATGGTTCAATATTAACCTTATCTGATGCACCATGGCCTGGATTCACTCCTGATTTACTCAGTATTATTTTGGTCGTTGCTACTCAGGCTAGAGGCAGTGTCTTAATCCATCAAAAAATGTTTGAAAGTCGTCTATTTTTTGTAGATAAATTGATTGATATGGGTGCCAAAATAATTTTGTGTGATCCTCACAGAGCTTCTGTTATTGGACATGATTTTAAATCTCAACTCAAATCGACTACAATGACTTCACCAGACATTAGAGCCGGTGTGTCGCTTTTAATTGCTGCGCTTTCGGCAAATGGAACTTCAACTATTCACAATATTGAACAGATTGACAGGGGCTATCAAAATATTGATATACGCCTTAAAGCGATTGGTGCAAAGATTAAGCGCATCGAAATCTGATGATTTTAATATCAATTATCTATTCAACGCTAATTTATAAGTTTCCAAACAGCGTTCTCTTGCAAATTTGTGATCTACAATAGGTTTTACATAATTAAATTCTTGATATTCAGGAACCCATTTTTTAATATAGACGTGGTCCTTGTCAAATTTTGCAATTTGTGTGGTTGGATTAAAAATCCTGAAGTATGGTGCTGCGTCTACTCCACAACCTGCAACCCATTGCCAGTTACTTATATTACTTGACAGTTCAAAATCATGTAATTTTTGAGCGAAGTAAGCCTCGCCCCAACGCCAATCTATGAGCAAATGTTTACATAAAAAACTTCCAACCAGCATTCTAACCCGGTTGTGCATAAAACCGGTTTGGTTCAGTTCTCGCATACCAGCGTCAACTAGAGGATATCCAGTTTCACCTTGACACCATTTCTCAAACTCTTCTTTATTATTTCGCCATTGAATAGCTTCGTATTGAGGCTTAAAACTTTTGGTGACTGTATAAGGGAAATGCCATAAAATCTGCATAAAAAACTCACGCCATATGAGTTCTTTTAAAAATGTAATGTTGGAGCTTTTCAAAGCTTTTTTCACAACACTGCGTATACTGATTGTCCCAAACCTAAGATGGGGCCCCAGTCTGGAAGTTCCTGCAACTGAGGGTATATTTCTTCTTTCTTCATACAAATTAATTAATTGTTTGTCCATTTTAAAGGGGGCAATTTTTAATTTTGATGTGGTAAACCCCATTGCATCTAAAGTTACCCATTGGTTGAGGTTCATTTTAGAAAGGTGCTTTAGTAAATCTTCTGAAGGGTAAGCCTCAATACATTTTTCAGTAAAAGCGCCAAGCCACTTCTTTGAATAAGGGGTGTATACTTTATAGGGCATACCATCATCTTTTGTAACTTCATTTCTTTCAAAAATCACTTGGTCTTTAAAGGATTTAAATCCAATACTTTTTTGATTTAATAAACTTTTAACTGCTTCATCTCTTCCAATAGCATAGGGCTCATAGTCGTGGTTCGTATATACAAATTCGATAGGAAAATCAGAAATCAACTTTTTAAAAATCTGCACTGGACGCCCATAATAAGTATTTATTTTTTGATTTTTTTCAAGGGAATCGTTAAGGCTTTTTAATTGGTTGTGTATAAAATTTACACGTGCGTCATCTTTTGGAAGCTTATCTAAGATTTCTGAATCAAAAATAAATATGGGAAGTACATTCTTATAGTTTTTTAAGATTTTAAAAAGACCATGGTTATCATAAAGTCTTAAATCTCTGCGAAACCAGAATATTGCATTGGACTTCATATTTTAAATTCTCCAAAAATTTCAATCAGCTTGTCATGACGGTAATCAAATATCTCTTTCAATTTAGGTTTAATTATGATTGGATGGACTAACTGACCAATTAAGCCAAATGGTATTTTATAGTCGATGATGTCTTCCATTTCAACACCTCCATCAATTGGTCTAATAAAATGCTTGTGATGCCAAAGCGCATAAGGTCCAAACCTTTGTTCATCAACGAAATATTTATTTTCTTGAACGTGAGTAATTTCAGTTACCCATTTTGTTTTTATACCAAATAAAGGAGTTACTATATATTGAATAATTTGTCCTGGATACATTTTGCGATCGGCTCCAGATAAAATATTAAAACCCATATACTCAGGAGTTATGGTCTTGAGATTTATGGGAGATGATAAAAAATCCCAAGCTTTATTTACTGATATTGGTAATTTTTGTTTTGATTGTAAATTGTAAATTTTCATTTAGTTAAATATAGCTATATATAGGTTTAGCGAGGTTGCAAGTATTAGCCATGCGCAATATGGTAGTACAAAAAATCGCATATTTTTTAATAATCCTTTGAAAGCAATAAAAAAGTAAAACATAAGAACACTTAGCATTGTTATATTTAATAAGCCAAATAATATCATATGTTTATTCATAAAAATATAATTCCAAGAAATATTTAAGACTAGGTGTAAAATATACAAAGCTATTAACTTTTGTAATTTAATATTTTGATACAAAAAAGTCATAAACACTGAGAAAAACACCATAACAGAAGTCCAAGCTGCTCCAAAAACCCATCCCGCTGGCTCCCATGGAGCTCTGACTAAGCTAGAATACCATTGAGATGTTGGTCCATTATTCATTAAAAATATTCCTAATAGAAGCGCTCCTAAGTTTAGGAATAAAAAAACCAAAAATGTGAAGCTAAACCTCATTTAAACAGTTATTTTATCAATTTCTTCTAGAATTTGTTGGGCTAGAGCATATTTTTCATCACTGGCAGTACGATTTGTTGATGAGAGATCGTGCCATTCGGACATTAATTTTTTATATTGGTCTTGTAATTTCTCAACTGTAGTTTTCCTTTTAAATAATTTAAACATACCTATTTAATTAATTTGGTTATTTTACTACTTGTAGGGCGCGTTAGTGAATAAAAATAATCAATAAATTCACCTTGTTTACCAACTATGTATTTTTGAAAATTCCATTTAACAGATGTTGTTTTCACTCCATTTAAGTTTTTGTCAGTAAGCCATTGATAGAGTGGATGTTGATTTTTTCCCTTGACATCAATTTTTTCTGACATTATGAAACTAACCCCATAATTTTCTTCACAGAATGATTTTATTTGTTGATTTGAGCCTGTTTCTTGTTGGCCAAATTGATTGCATGGAACACCAATAACCATTAATTTACCTTTATAATTATCATAAAGTCTTTGTAAACCATCATATTGATTAGTAAAACCACATTCGGAAGCAACATTTACAAAAAGTATAAATTGCCCCTTGTAAGCCTTAAGATTAATCGGAGTACCATCTAAACTATTAATTTTAATATCGTAAAGGTTCATTTTCTTAGAATTATCTACTTCCAATGGTAAAGTACCAATTAGTAATAAAGATGTTAATAATACATTTATGATTTTCATCATTAAATTTTTAAGGATACAATTCCACAATCCAATTTAAATATTTGTCCAGATATTGACTTTGATTCTTCAGATATAAGATATCTAGCCATACTTGCGACTTCACTTGGAGCTAAAAACTTTTTTAATGGATGCCTTTGTATAGTATTCTCTATCATTCTTTCGTTCCTGAGAAGTTTTGCTGCCAAATCAGTTTCTGTAATTGTTGGAGCGATAGCATTAACTCTGATGTTTGGTGCCAAGTCTGCAGCGACAGACTTGGTTAGACCTTCAACAGCTGATTTTGCTGTTGCAATACTGGCGTGAAATGGCATACCTAGGGAGGTTGCCACAGTGCTAAATAACACAATTGAGCCAGAATCACTTTGAGACAATGCAGGGGTATAGGCTTGTATGGCCTTAACAGCGCCCATTACATTGATTTCAAAATCATTTCTAAAATCTTCTAAACTCAATCTTTTGAAGGGTTTTAGATTGATACTGCCTGGGCAGTAAATCAATCCATCTGCTTGATTAATTTCGGGTAGAGCACTTGTAGTGACATCGCAACTATGATGCGTTAGATTTGCATTTGAATAATCTGGTGTATTACGACTTATATTAATAACCTGGTGTTTTGGCAATAATGTATCAACAATAGCTTTGCCGATTCCACGACTACCTCCAATGATAATAATTTTTTTCATGACGTTAGGGGTCTTCCTTTGAGACGTTTTTCAATTTTTTGCTTGACAATTGTGAGCTCTTTCATTAATTCCATTAATTCAGGTTTTTTATTAGCTTTATAAACTTCGTTAATTTCAAGTATAATTGATTTCACCTCTCTAGATGCTTCTATTCTCTCACTAGTGTTTTTGAACTTCAATTTCTTTTCTAGGAAAACTTGTCCTTTTTTTTCAGCTGACATAATTTTTAATTTAAATAATTATTAAACTCTGTAATTTTTTCTGGATTATTGAATACACCACTGTAAAATGAAGTTACAGTAGCTGAAGATTCGTCTTTAATGCCTCTAGACGAAACACACAAGTGCTTAGCATCAATGATAACAGCCACATCATCTGTCCCTAATATTTTTTTTAAATCTTCTCCAATTTGATTTGTTAAACGCTCTTGTACTTGCGGTCGTTTCGCGAAATATTGTACTATCCTATTAAGTTTTGAAAGTCCAATAACCTTACCGGACGAAACATAGGCAACATGAGCTTTTCCCATGATGGGTACAAAATGGTGTTCACAGTTTGAGTAAAAAGTTATATTTTTTTCCACCAACATTTGGTTGTACTGATATTTATTGTCAAATAATGCTATTTTTGGCTTGTTTTTTGGATTTAGACCTGAAAAAATTTCATCAATATACATTTTGGCTACTCGATCAGGTGTCCCTTTTAAGGAATCGTCATTAAGGTCAAGCCCCATTACATCCATTATTTCTTCAAAAAGCATTGAAATTTTATTCTTTTTCTCTTCATCACTTAAAGCAAATGCATTTTTTTTAAGGGGTGTTTCTAAGCTGGTGCAAAGGTGGTCGTCACCAATTTCGTGATGAGAATAATTGTTTGGGTTAACGAATTTTTGTTTAATGATATTATTTGACATAGATTTTTTAACGTTTTGATATTTTATTGTTGGAAATTGCATTTTGTCTGGAGCATTTGAAGCGACCAGATTCAAAAGATCTTAACTTTTGATGCTTTGTTTTACGACCTTGAACTCTAGCACGCCAAAGTCTAAAACTTTTTGGATGCATCTGATTTCTCATAAGAGATATAACCTGTTGTTCTGATAATCCAAACTGAAATTCTATAGCATCGAATGTAGTACGATCTTCCCAAGCCATTTCTATAATTCTGTCAATATCAATTAAATTTAAGCTCATAACTGTGGAAGAATGTATTGTTTATCGAATTTTATTTTTTCAGCCAATAAATTTTCAAAGAAATTTTTATTTTCTTTAAAAGTCTTTGAGTTTTCAAATTGAATAAATCGACCTTGAGCGTGTATACTAGTGAAATCAGTTTTGTAAAAAACTAACTGGTAGAAAGGAATTGCCCATGTGAAGTTTTTTAGACCTTTGTTAATACGGATTAGAATTCCTTTTTTTCGCAACTCTATATTTGCATAATTTAAATCTGAAATAATGTTAATAATGTAACTGAGATTTGGGCTAAGCTGTTTTATTATCATTCTTTTTGATCCAACCCCACCTCTTTTTAATGACTCCAAAAGTCTGTAGGGTTTACCAACAAAATTTTCAAGTGTTTTTTTATGATTTTTATCGTAAAGTGTGGTATCTAGAATCAAATTAATATCATTTTATTCAAACTTAACTAATGTACTTGCATTAATACATAGAATTAAAAAAACATTAACATTTTTAATGTTTTTTTAACAGAGTATTTAAACCTTTATTATTTTAAGTTTTCAATAAAAGATGCTGAAGTTTCAAGTAACCTCTTCTTCTTTTCTGTATCCATTTTTTCGAAAGAACTAACCAACATTCTCATTCTTGGATTCTTTTTAAAAAATTCTTTGTGGTTATTTATGAAATTCCAAAATAATGCGTCCCAAATTAGACACCAATCAGCTTTTTTGTAATCGCTCATTTTTAGGATGTAACTACTACCGCTTATATAGGGTTTTGTTGACATGAGACCTCCATCTGAAAATTGACTCATCCCATAAACATTTGGAACCATAACCCAATCATAGCTGTCGATTGAAAGCTCCATAAACCAGCGATATACTTCATCTGGATCAATTTCACACAAAAGCATCAAATTACCAATAATCATCAATCTTTCAATGTGGTGGATGTATCCGGTTTTTGTAATTTTTTTTACAGAATCGTCAAATGGCTCAATTCCAGTGCTACCGTTGTAGAAACTTGCTGGCATTTTCCTCTTAAAGTTCCAAAAATTCTTGGTACGCTCTTCTGTACCTTTTGTAATATAGACACCTCTAATAAATTCTCTCCAGCCAATGATTTGCCGAATGAATCCTTCTGTTGAATTGATTGGTATATTGTGCTTTTTTGCGTAGTCTACGGAGATTTGAACGACATAATTTGGATCTAGCAATCCGACGTTCATAAGTGGAGACAATAAACTGTGGTGCAGTTTAGTTTCATTTTTAAGCAATGCATCTTCGTAGGTCCCAAACTCTTCAAACCTCGTTTTTAAAAACTCTCTAAACCATTTTTTTGAAGACTCAAAATCATGTGGGTAGTTTGGTTTATTTGGTAATTCACCACAATTATCTGGGTAGTTTTTTTCAACATAAATCAGTGCTTCTTCAAAATAAGTGCTTTCTGCAGGGCGCTTTATTTTTGGTGTTTGTTTTCCTTTTGGATATTTCTCCCTATTGTATTTATCATAAGTCCATTCACCGCCCTCAGGCGATCCGTGTTGCATCAGAAGTCCCATTTCTTGGCGTTGATTTTTGTAAAAAGAGGTTTGGAAGAATTTTTTCTTATCCGATCTAAAAAATGGATTTAATTCTTCATTACCCAGCAGAAATAAGGGATTTTTAAATAATCTAAGCTCAATAGCTTTTTTTCTACAAGCATTTTTTAATCTCTTATTAAGCCAATTATCATTTGGATCATATACATTAATTTTTTTGATCTCACTGCTTAAGTTTTTAATCAGTATTCTGACATCACTCTCAATTTTTGTTGAGTCAATATATTCAGTATTGTAGTGTTCTCTTAGATAGTTTTCATAGTATTTCATACTCATTCTGTGAAATAGAATTTTCTGCTTGTGAAAATTAAAATGTTTAAAAAAAAGATATTCCTCAACTAATATGATTCTTTTGGAAGCTTGAAGTAAATCTGAATTTTCAAAAAGTTGATTGGGAAATATTAATGTTAGTTCCATAGTCGTTGTTATTTAAGCCAATGGTTTCTGAAAAGCTTGTCACCATCATACATTTCTGCCTGTCTTTTAAGGTTAAAGGTGCGATCCCTAGGATCGTTACCAACTCCGGAAACGTACATCCAATTACCATAATTGCTGTGTACATCATAGTCTAATAACATGCTTTCAAAATACGCTGCACCAATGCGCCAGTCAATTTTTAAAGTTTTTGCGAAGAAAGAAGCTACATTTTGACGTCCACGATTGCTCATCCATCCTGTATTTTTTAATTCAATCATGTTCGCATTTACAAAATCATCTGCCGTTCTTCCATCAGTCCATTCCTTTACAAATTTTGAATTTTCAGTCCAATTGTAAGTGATGTTTAAAATTCCTTCAAGTTTAAAAATTGCATTTTCGTGTTTGAGAGAAATGAATTTAAAAAAGTCACGCCAAATCAATTCGAAAAATAACCAATAAGTAGATTGATTTGCATAAAATTGCTGCTCAAAATCCTTGATTTTCCAGTAAATTTGTCTAGCAGACAAACTACCATTTGCCAGCCATGGAGAAAATTTAGAACTGTAGTTTTCTCCCAAAAGGCCATTGCGTGTTTTTTTATAGACACCCAGTGATTGAGTCTTGAAAAAATAATAGTCTAAGCGTTTTTCAGCTGATGTAGAGCCACCTTTAAAAGGACATGCGGTTCGAAGATCTACATCAAAATCTTCAAACCCCAATTGTTCCAATGTTGGCAATTTAAAATCTATTTCAACTTTTGAACAAATCTTTTGAGGCTGAACAGAAACTAAAGGTCTAACCGACGATTTTCTTTCTAATTGTTTTCTAAATTGTGTAAAAACCTTTGGGGTTTCGCTGTAGTGGAATGTCACATCATCGGGATGAAATAAAAATTGATCATAACATCCATGAACGATTACATCCGAGGGTAAACATTTCTTTACAGAATTAATTCTTCTAATCTCTTCATCTGTCCATTCTTTTTGGTGGTATACTGCTTTCACACCATATGTATTTACCAATTTGCTGATTTGGTCTTTTAAAACAGAATTAAACACTAAAAGGCTTATATTTAGCGCATCAAGTTCTGATTTTAAATCTTTTAGAGTGTCAAGTAAAAATTTAGCTCTGAATTTTTCAGTTTTTTTAAAACCAAATTGTGTTTTATTGAACTGCTTTGGAATTAAAAAATAAATTCCTATGACACGCTCTGAGTTCTTCATAGCTTTATTGAGTACAGAGTTGTCCTGAACTCTTAAATTGTCTGTGAACCAGACGATGGATGTGCTTTGTTTCTGCTGCATTTTTTACTACAATATTTTACAAACTCCCAATTTCTTTCCCATTTTTTTCTCCATGAAAATGGACGTTTACAAACCACACAAGTCTTAATAGGTAGTTGTGATTTTTTCAAAGCTCTAAATTTTGGAGTTCAAGTTTTTTTTAGGGCGCTGGTATTCCAATCGGGCTTTGAGTTTTGGCAGTGTGTACCCGTCTAAACCATTAATGGCAACAATATCACCCTTTGACAAGTTGACAAAACCATCGTCTTCCAACAAATTTTCACGAACGAATAAATCTTTTATTTCTCCAATTAGTTGTATGCAATCATTACTCTTAATAAGATATTCTTCACAGTAAGTAAGCCCAATTTGAATGGGTGAATTTTTGACAAAAGGGGCGTGCCATCCATTTTTGTATTCTTCTTCTAAATTGGTGATTTCAAATTCTGAAACCTCCTTGTCGTATTTTGCTGAAGTATGATGAGCATCTTTGATAATTGGTGAATGAATATGATTAATAGTGAATTGACCGGTTTCTTTAATATTTTCATAAGTGTTTCTAGGAACATCTGTCGATGGCCTGAAAACGACACCCAGTAGAGGTGGGTTTGATCCGAAGTGAGTTACTGAACTAAAGACTGCAACATTTGACGTACCGGCATTGGATTTGGTTCCGATCAAGTTAGCAGATTTAAAGCCTGAACAACTATTTATTAAATTTATTTTATAAATATTTTTTAATTCATCAACATCTTTTCTATTAAAATGTATCATATGTATTTTTTGTATTTATTGATTTTAATCGAATTTGCATTTAGATCAAACATTAAATTATATAATCCAAAAAAAGTTCTATTCATATATATGAAATGTTTTGATCCTCGGGAGTTATTAAACTTCCTAAGCTCTGTGTTTTTACTATAACTCTCCGCGATGGCTCCAATTTTTCCAAAAAACTCAGGATCTGAAAAATCAAATACTGTACTTTGAAAAGGCAAAGTAGTAACATTCAAAAGTTCATGAAACATATCGATGAAAAAACTTGTTTCCTCAGGTGTGTCATACGCTGTTAGGATTTCTAATTCATAGAGTTTTTCAGTGAATAGTTTAGGGTTGTCCATTATTGATTTATCGGTCAATTCAAAATAGGGTATGTAAAATTCTTTTGGAATGGTTTTGATGCAACCAAAATCTAAAGCAATAAGCTGTGTTTCGTCGTTGATTAGAAAATTTCCAGGGTGGGGGTCGGCATTAACTTTGCGTAAGTTGTGGATTTGATGCATGTAGAAGTCCCAGAGTGCTTGTCCCAACTGATTCGATTTTTTTATATCATTGTTGTATTTGACAAACTCAGACAAATGCACCCCTTTCATATAATCCATTGTGAGAATTCTATTAGAGGAAAGCTGAGTGTAGTAGTTGGGAAATAAAATATTTGGAATGTGAGCGCAAGCATTGGCAATTTCCTGACTTTGTTCAATTTCTAGACAATAATTTGTTTCTTCAGTAAGTTTATCTTCTACTTCTTTGAAATACTTGTCCGCTCCTCTAGACTTGATATTAAACATTCTTAGAGCGATGGGTTTTACGAGTGCTAAATCAGATTTAATACTGTCTGCTACTCCAGGATACTGAATTTTAACAGCTAATGCTTTACCGTTTTTTTTTGCTCTGTGAACTTGGCCAATACTAGCGGCATTTACCGAATTAGAGTCAAATTCGTCAAAAACGGCTTCTGGCTCTTTACCTAAATATTTTTTGAATGTTTTTGTGACTAGTGGAGAAGATAGGGGTGGAACAGAAAATTGCGCAAGAGAAAATTTTTCAACATAAGCACGTGGCAGTAGATTTTTTTCCATGCTTAGCATTTGAGCAACTTTCAAAGCACTGCCTTTAAGCTGTTTTAGAGTGTCATAAATATCTTCTGCATTGTTTTTGTTAAGGTTTTGCTTTGCAACTTCTTCGGATTTACTGATTTTTTCTCCGTAGTACTTTATGTAGTTAACTCCAACCTTTGCACCGGTAGATACTAATTTGGATGCACGTTGTAGTTTTGAGGTTGGAATTCTATCGATAGATTTCATTAACGCATGTTAATTTTTTCTTTGAACAAGAACTTACCAAAATCAATTACGCTTTTAAGAGGTTTGGTGTTTGCTAGTTCAAAACTCGCTGCAATAGATTTTTCAATAAAAAGATCTGTTTTTTCAAAATCTGCAGAATCGTCGTCAATCCAAAACTTAAGCGTTGCAAGCATTTGAATCCAATAGGATTCATTAACAACTCTGTCTTTGATGTCATCTAACTGTTTGTTATTTAAATTAAATCCTCCTAAGTCAAGTTCATCGACGAAGTCCAAAAACTTTTTGCGAAGTGGTTTAAGTTTTTTCATTTTGCTAAGTCCTGTCATTTCCGCTTGTAGTGATTTAGAAACATAACTACGATTGGCGGTCAAATTGCCAAAAAATGTGAAATAAAAACTCAACAATTGATTCATAGCGTCGTAATTCTTGTATTCTTTACTTTTTTTAAGTGTTTTTGTGGTATTGTTGAAGAAACTTTCATAAACGGCTGAATCTAAGGCTTCAAAAGATCCAAAAAAGCGGTAAAATTGAGATTCATCAAAATGGTTAGCTTTTGCAAAATTATAAACGCTTTCTGGAGTTTTATTATTTTCTAGCACAAAATCCATGTACATAGTTATTAATTTGTCTTTACTTAATTTTATTTTGTCTGACATAACAGTAAGTTGTTTTCACAAAAATAAAACTTGTTACATATATAAATTCTAGAATTAAATAAACATTAACATTTTTTATCTACAAAATTAGTTTTAACCTAAATTAAAAAATCCAAATAAGTGGACATTTGTTTTGTAAATACTATAATTTGTTGTGCTTTTATAATGAGAAGTGCATAAATATATTATATTAAATATAAACTTTATATAAAATTTATAATAATCTCAAAATCAATACTTTAAGTATATATTATAATAAATATCTATCGCTACTTTTTTTATTTATCCAAGCCATTTAAAGGCTTTTTTTAGAAGTTTTAATTTATTTTTATAAGGGGCATAACGTAATGGAATGTCAAGCCAATTGGCCTTCATGGTTATACCTTTTTTGTGTGTAAAAGTTTCATAACCAAATTGTCCATGGTAGGCTCCAATACCGCTTTCTCCGACTCCACCAAAGGGCAATCTTGGATTTCCAAAATGAATCATTGTATCGTTTATTGCACCTCCACCAAATCTGTATTTCGTAATAATAGAATTACAAAACCTTTTGTCTTTTGAAAAAATATAAAAACCCAAAGGTTTTTCAAAAGAACTAATAATTAATTTAATATCTTTTTCGTTGTCGTAATTCAGAATTGGTAAAATGGGGCCAAATATTTCTCCCGCCATGATTTTGGAATCTAATCCTGGATTATTCACCAATGTTGGAGCTAAATAATTGTCTTTGGTATTACTATTTCCTCCAAGTAGAATCTCAGCATCATTTAGCATGTCTTTCAGGCGTTGTAAATTTTGCATATTAATAATTCGGGGGTAATTTGGGGATATCTCAGGATTGACTCCATAAGCTTTTAAAATTTCTAATTTTAAATATTTAATAAGATCCGATTTAATCTGATTTTTTGCCAAAACATAGTCTGGAGCAATACATGTTTGACCTGCATTTAAAAATTTACCCCACACCAAACGTTTAGCAGTTAATTTCAAATCTGCCGTTTCGTCAACAATACAAGGGTTTTTACCTCCCAATTCGAGGGTTACAGGGGTTAAATGTGCTGCTGCAGCTTTTGCTACAATTTTTCCGACAGCTACACTTCCTGTAAAAAAAATATAATCCCAACGTTCTTTCAAAAGTGCAGTGGTCTCTGGAACTCCACCTAGTTCAACACAGACGTGCTCTTCTTCAAAAATATCTGACAAAATTTTTTTAATGATTTCAGCTGTGTTGGAGCTAATTTCGCTAGGTTTTAAGACCACTGTATTACCTGCAGCAATAGCTGTAATGATTGGTCCAATAGCCAGTTGAAATGGATAATTCCATGGAGCTATAACTAAAACAGTACCATATGGCTCATAGTAAATGTAATCTTTTGATGGAAAATTAAGTTTTGATGAACGTACTTTTTTAGGTTTGGACCATTTTGAAAGATTTTTGAGAACATTGTTAATTTCTGAAATTAGAATACCTAACTCACTCATATAAGCTTCAAATTTCGGTTTCTTTAAATCTTTGTATAATACAAGATTGATAGCATCTTCATTATTAATAATACTTTTCTTGAGGCGTTTAAGTTTTGCCTTAATGAAATTTATATCGCGTGTTTTACCAGTTTCGAAAAACCTTTTTTGAAGCTGTATGATTTGTTTAGGGTCTTTCATTATGCATTTTTTTTAAAACATTTATTCCATAAAACGTCTTCTGGAGGATTTGATTCAATTTTAATCAATTTTTTTGAAATAGGATGTTTGAATTCGATACTTTTTGCGTGAAGGTGAATACCCCCGTTTTTGTTACTTCTGTGAAAACCATATTTTAAATCTCCTTTAACAGGAGATCCTATATATGACAATTGACATCTAATTTGATGTGATCTCCCTGTTTCTAAGTTAATTTCCATGTGTAAATATGTTTGAAATTCTTTTAATATTCTATAATGCAAAACCGCTTTTTTACTATTATTAATTTCTTTTTTGTAAGCTTTTGAGGTGTTAGTTTTTGAATTTTTTTTTAACCAGTGAATTAAAGTATCTCTTGATTTAATTGGTTTATTTTTAACAATAGCCCAATAAATTTTATGGATACGCTTTTCTTGAAACAAAAGATTCATTCTTTTCAAAGCTTTGGAGGTCTTTGCAAAGATAATTACCCCAGAGGTTGGACGGTCTAAGCGATGAATTACTCCTAAAAATACAGACCCAGGCTTATTATGCTTATACTTTATGTATGACTTTAAAATTTCTAAAAGTGATTTATCATTTGTTTTGTCTCCTTGAACAATATCCCCGACACGTTTATTAACTACAATTAGGTGATTGTCCTCGTAGAGCAATTGTACATTGTGTTCATCTGTAACAATTCGTGACATTTACTAGTATTGTTCCTCATCATTTGGAAATTCAGAGGTTTTTATATCAGAAATATATTTACCAATAGCATTTGTCATAGATTCGAAAAGATTCATGTAACGCCTTAAAAACCGCGGATTAAATTCATAAGTCATACCAAGCATATCGTGTAACACAAGTACTTGGCCGTCAACTCCACTACCTGCTCCAATCCCAATAACTGGAATTTGCAATTGAGTTGCAACTTTTTTAGCCAGCTCAGCAGGAATTTTTTCAAGTACAATTGCGAAGCATCCTAAACTTTCCAAAAGTTTTGCATCCTTTAAAAGTTTTTCAGCCTCCTCGTCTTGTTTAGCGCGAACTGTATATGCACCAAATTTATATATCGATTGAGGGGTCAAACCTAGATGACCCATAACAGGTATGCCTGCATTAAGAATTTTCTTTATGGAATCTTTAATTTCTTTGCCTCCTTCTAATTTTACTGCGTGACCACCACTTTCCTTCATAATTCTTATTGCAGATCGTAATGCCTCTTTAGAGTCACTTTGATATGTTCCAAAGGGCAAATCAACCACGACAAGAGATCGCTCAATTCCCCGAATAACTGAAGAAGCATGGTAAATCATTTGATCTAAAGTTATGGGGAGTGTGGTTTCATGACCAGCCATCACATTACTGGCTGAGTCACCAACAAGAATTACATCAATTCCTGCTCCGTCTACAATTTTAGCCATTGTATAGTCATAAGCAGTGAGCATAGATATTTTCTCACCAACAGTTTTCATCTCTACCAATGATTTGACAGTTATACGTTTATATTCTTTAGAGTTTGACATTTTAATATAAATTTTTGTAAAAATAGTAAAAAAAGAACTGAACTAACATGACACCTTGTCATATTTCCTGCCATGGCACAATGATTGCCTTTTCAATAGCATAATGAAAAAATTTAATACAAAAAATTATGAGTAAAATTATAGGAATTGATCTTGGTACAACAAACTCTTGCGTATCTGTTATGGAGGGAAACGAACCTGTTGTAATTACTAATACAGAAGGACGTAGAACAACCCCATCTGTTATTGCATTTGTTGAAGGAGGAGAAATAAAAGTTGGTGATCCTGCTAAAAGACAAGCAGTTACAAATCCTGAAAAAACGGTATATTCTATAAAGCGCTTTATGGGAAACAAGTTTACGGAATCTAAAAAAGAATCCGGTCGTGTTCCCTACAAAGTAGTCAAAGGAGACAACAACACACCTCGTGTTGATATTGATGGACGTCTATATACCCCACAGGAATTGTCAGCAATGATCCTTCAGAAAATGAAAAAGACTGCTGAAGAATTTTTAGATCAGGAAGTTACTGAAGCTGTAGTGACAGTACCTGCTTATTTTAATGATGCACAGCGTCAAGCAACAAAAGAAGCTGGTGAGATTGCAGGTTTAAAAGTTCGAAGAATTATAAATGAGCCTACCGCTGCAGCCCTGGCCTATGGAATGGATAAAAAGGGAAAAGATCAAACTATCGTTGTATTTGATTTCGGAGGCGGGACACATGATGTCTCTATTCTAGAACTTGGTGATGGTGTTTTTGAAGTTTTGGCAACAGATGGTGATACTCATCTTGGAGGAGATGATGTTGATGAGAAAATTATCAATTGGTTGGCAGAAGAATTTAAAAAAGATGAAAATATGGATTTGAGACAGGATCCAATGGCACTTCAGCGTTTGAAAGAAGCTGCTGAAAAAGCCAAAATAGAGCTATCATCCTCGTCTCAAACGGAAATTAATTTACCCTATGTTACTGCCACAGCAAGCGGACCTAAACATTTGGTTCGTACTTTGTCACGTTCAAAATTTGAACAATTAATTGATGATTTAGTAAAAAGAACCATCAAACCATGTCAAACTGCTTTGAAGGCTGCGGGTATTTCTAAAAGTGATATTGATGAAATTATTTTAGTTGGTGGTTCAACTCGAATTCCTGCAGTTCAGGAAGCTGTTGAGAAATTTTTTGGTAAAAAACCAAACAAAGGGGTAAATCCTGATGAGGTGGTTGCCGTAGGTGCTGCTATTCAAGGTGGAGTTTTAACTGGAGATGTTAAGGATGTATTATTGTTAGATGTTACTCCTTTATCACTTGGAATTGAAACCATGGGAAATGTTATGACTAAGTTGATTGATGCGAATACGACTATTCCAACAAAAAAATCACAAGTTTTTTCTACAGCGGCTGACAACCAACCATCAGTAGAGATTCATGTTCTTCAAGGGGAACGTGCTATGGCGGCAGATAATAATACCATCGGACGCTTTCATTTAGATGGTATTCCTCCGGCGCAAAGAGGTACGCCTCAGATTGAAGTTACTTTTGATATTGATGCCAATGGAATTATTAAGGTTTCTGCAACAGATAAAGCAACTAATAAGTCTCAGGATATTCGAATCGAAGCTTCTTCTGGGTTAACAGAAGATGAAATTGAGCAAATGAAACGTGATGCAGAAGCTAATTCGGATGCTGATGCCAAAGCAAAAGAAACAGCAGATAAACTTAACAGCGCAGATGCGATGATTTTTCAAACAGAAAAACAATTAAGTGAATTTGGAGACAAACTTTCTGAGGATAAAAAGAAGCCAATCGAGGCAGCTTTAGAAGAATTAAAGAAAGCCTTTGAAAGTAAGGACGTTGCAGTTATTGAACCTGCATTAGAGAAAATTAATGAAGCATGGAAAGTGGCCAGTGAAGAAATGTATAAAGCGCAACAGGCATCTCAAACTAATGATGCTCCAGGTCCAGATGGCGGGTCAGAGTCTGCTAAATCAGAAGGCGATAATGTTGAAGATGTAGATTTTGAAGAAGTGAAATAAATAAACCTAATTGTAAATTAAAAAGCGTAATCCAAATAGGATTACGCTTTTTTTATTACTTTTCTTTAAAACTACGTTTTTTTTTTGAAAACATTTCGAGCATAACAATGGCATGTGGAAAAGTAACAGCTGCAATGAATGCAAAAAATAAGCTATGGAAGTGTTTTTCGTCCTTAAAGATCAAAAATAAAATAAAAATCCCTAAGATTGACACCAACCAAAATGGTAGCGCATCTTTGGTATACTTTAAAATATTACTCTTATTAAAACTTCCGTAAATAAAAGATATCTGATCTACAAGTGATGGAATACTATGCCATATTATAAAGTAAATAGTAAACCCCCAAATAAGAGATGAGGCATTGAAAATAATTGACAATACTAGAATTAAAAATATCTCTTTTAAAAAAGATTTTATATCAATAATTTTTTTGTAGATGGCTACAGAGGATATTAATGATAAAATCACAATTAAGATGGAAATTACTTCTGTGGTATATATGTTTATTATTTTAAATCCAGTTATGTCATAAATAATTCCAATAACAGATTTTATATTGAAATAAAAAACTAAATACAGAATTAACAGCCCGTAGCTAAAAAAGAAAACCCTTTTAAGTCTTTCATTTAGATTATTCATTTTGTTTTCCCAATGTTGCTCTCCAAAATGATAGCTACTGAAAACCACAAACAACAACAAAGCTAGTCCCGGAACAAAATAAAAAACAATAATCGCTAAACTTACAACAAAAAGATAGGTTAAAAGTACTTTTACAAAGTTGTCTTTAGGAGCATTTGATAGGCGTTTTATTATTAAGATATCATTTGAACCATGAATCATTCCAAATGAAAAGATTAATACGAAACCCAAAACAAGCTCAAAGCTCTTTGGAAGTAGTGATGTAATCCATAATCCAAAGAAGCTGGAGACTATTGAGAATCCATAAATAATTTTCATAAAAAATTGTTAAATAATCATTCAGAAGTCAAAAAAAAGAGTTAAAAATAAATGTTTGACTAAAAAATTGTACATTTGTTTAAACAAAACTAACAAAAATTAGAAAAGATGACAAATTTATTCTTACCACTTGCAGGAGATGTTAATGATCCTGTAAACTTTACATTCTTCATTGGGTGTATGGCTATGATGGCAGCTTCTGCCTTCTTTTTCTTATCATTAAACCAATTTGACAAAAAATGGAGAAATTCAGTTTTAGTATCTGGTTTAATTACTTTCATTGCAGCAGTTCACTACTATTACATGCGTGACGCCGCCATGGCAGGTGACCTTACTAATGTAACTGCTTTCCGTTATGTTGATTGGATTTTAACTGTACCTTTAATGTGCGTTGAATTTTATCTAATACTTAAAGTAGCTGGAGCAACTAAGTCTCTAATGTGGAAATTAATAGCATTATCTACTGTAATGCTTGTTGCAGGTTACATTGGTGAAACTGGTGATAGCGCTGTTATGTGGGGTACAATTTCAGGTATAGCATATTTTATAATTGCATACATGATTTGGTTTGGTGAAGCAAAAGCTTTAGCCGTATCCGCTGGTGGTGATGTTCTGCAGGCTCACAAATACCTTTGCTGGTTTGTACTAGTAGGTTGGGCTATATACCCACTTGGATATATGGATGGAACTACAGGTTGGTATGATGCACTTCCTACAGAAGGATTGCTTGATATCAATGTGTGGTATAACATTGCTGATGCTATAAACAAAATTGGATTTGGTTTAGTTGTATATGCACTAGCATGTAAGAAAACAGCTTAAAGCACTTCTTGATTTAATATTAAAAACGCAATCCACGGATTGCGTTTTTTTTTTAGACTAATTTTAACTAAAGCGGCTGATGAGCCGTTTTTTTCTTTTTTGTATTTTTGTGATAAACCCTATCAATAATGCAGTTCTCTAAAAAACAATTAATCCAAAAGGCAAATGCAGTTTGTAAAGGCAATTTAATGGAAACTCTGTCCATCGAATTTGTTGATGCTACTCAAGATTCTATAGTAGCTAAAATGCCAGTAACTCCAAAAGTATACCAACCAGATGGTGTACTTCACGGGGGTGCTACGTTGGCTCTGGCAGAAACCGTTGGTAGTTTTGCAGCGCATTTTTTTTTGGATACTAAATCTTACATTGTTAGAGGAATTGATATTTCAGCTCAACATGTTAAGAGCGTTAAAGATGGATATATTTATGCCACTGCAAAGTGCCTACACAAAGGACGAACTACTCAAGTCTTCAGTATCCGTGTTACTAACGAGAATGAGGAACTTATATCCTTATGTAAATTAACAACCATTAGGCTTCCAAAATGATTACAAAGCCTAAACCTTCAATTTTTGAAAGAATCAAGACACAGATTCATGGTCGAAAGCCATTTGTATTATATTCGGAGTTTAATCAAAATGTAATAAAAGCATTGTTACAAACTGATTCAAACTGCTATCAAACTTCAAGATTTAACGAATCTGGTTTTGTTTTCGCTCCTTTTGATTTAAAAAATCAGCCCACTTATATTATTCCAAAATCTTTTTCTGAGTCTTTGGAATTCAATTTAGAAAGTAAATCAGCTTCTTTTTTATCTTCTCAAAATTCTAAATCGAATGCAGAAGTTCATATAAATCTAATCAAAAAAGCTATTAAGTCCATCAAAGAAACAGAGTTGGAAAAAGTAGTTTTAGCTCGGATCGGTGAAATAGAATTTCTAAACATAAACATTTTAGACATGTTTTGTACTGTAGCCAAAGCCTATCCTGAGGCTTACACTTATTTTTGGTTTCACCCAAAAACAGGGGTGTGGATGGGTGCTTCACCTGAGACACTTTTGAATATTGAAGGCCATAAGCTTCAATCCGCTGCCATAGCGGGTACGCAAATATTTAAAGACTCAACAGAAATAAAATGGGATGTTAAAAATTTTGAAGAGCAAACCATTGTAACAAATTATCTAAAAAAGACTTTAAGCAAGTATTTAAAATGTGTAAATATCTCTAAGTCTAAAACAATCAGAGCGGGTAAATTATTACATTTAAAAACTTTATTATCAGGAACCTTAAAGTCCATTCCAAACGGATTTAAAGATCTCCTTCACGATGTACATCCAACCCCAGCTGTATGCGGAACCCCCAAAAAAGCAGCGATGGCTTTTATAAGAGACTATGAGCCTATTGATCGCAGTTATTATTCGGGATTTTTAGGTGAAATTAGATACCATTCTAACCCAGAATTTCAGTACGCTGATTTAGTTGTTAATTTACGTTGTATGCAGTTGTATGAAAAAACAGCTAGACTATATGCAGGTGGTGGCATTACTAATAAATCAATTCCTGAAAATGAATGGGAGGAAACTGAGGCTAAGATTCAAACCCTAAAATTCGTATTTTAAGCCTCAAAATTTATATTTTCGCTAAGTTTTAAATATGTAAGATTAATAACTTTGGGACCTAATGATTTATCCAAAACAACCTTTGGCACAATACCTCATTCAACTTTGTAAATTAAAGGAAATTAAGCACATTGTGATCTCTCCGGGAAGCCGAAACGCCCCTTTAATTATCGGATTTGCAAACGACCTTTTTTTTAAGTGTTACAGTATTGTTGATGAGCGTTCTGCTGGTTTTTTTGCCTTGGGTATTGCACAACAAACTTCAGAAGCTGTTGCTGTTGTTTGTACTTCAGGAAGCGCCCTTTTAAATTACTACCCTGCCGTAGCTGAAGCGTTCTATACAGGTATTCCCTTGGTTGTTATTTCTGCAGATCGTCCAGAAAACCTTATTAATATAGGAGATGGCCAAACTATTATCCAGCCTAAAGCTTTTGGAGCACATGTTCTTTTCGAAGCCAATTTAAAAATCCTAACGAAAAAGTATTTCAACAGTTTAAAATCCGTTGAAATTAAAGCTCAAAAATTAATTTTGAAGGCCCTGAATACTAGCTTGGCTAAAATGGGACCAGTTCACATTAATATTCCTTTTGAGGAGCCGTTATATGAAACTGATACTGCCTTGGATTTGATACAAATTCAGACTAAAAGTTTAAAAAAAACAGCATCAATAAAAATAAGTTCTGCAAATTTTAAGATTTGGCAAAAGGCAAAACGAAAGCTTATTCTTGTAGGAGTAAATCCACCAAATACAATAGAAGGTGAAATCATTGAAAAACTAGCAAATGACCCCTCTGTCATTGTACTTACAGAAACGACTTCGAACTTACATCACCCTAGATTTTTCCCTTTTATTGATCAATTGATTACACCCTTAGATGCTTCAGGATTTAAAATGCTTCAACCAGATTTATTATTAACTTTTGGTGGTTTGATTATTTCAAAAAGAATCAAAGCATTTTTAAGAAATTATAAGCCAATTCAACACTGGCATGTGGATCCTTATAATGCCAACGATACGTTTTTTAGTCTTACAAAACATTTCAAATGTCAACCAAGTTTCTTTTTGAATCAATTGTATAAATCAACTTATTTGATAACAAGCCATTATTTTAAATTTTGGCAAGCCGTAAAATATAAGCGCCTCAAAGCTCATAAATCTTATTTAAGATCTATGCCATTTTGTGATTTCAAAGCTTTTGAGTTGATTTCAAAGGCCATTCCAAACTTTTATATGGTACAATCCGCAAATAGTTCTGTCATCCGTTATTTGCAGTTGTTTGAATTTGATAGTTCTATTACCTTATATTGTAATAGAGGCACCAGTGGTATAGATGGCTCAATAAGCACAGCAGTTGGCGCTTCTGTTGTTTCAAAACTTCCAACTTTACTTATATCCGGTGACTTGAGCTTTTTTTATGACGTTAATGGGTTATGGAATAATTATATTCCAAATAATTTTAAAATGATTATTATCAACAATGATGGCGGTGGTATTTTTAGGATTTTACCTGGAAATGACAACTCAAAACTCTTTAAGACCTATTTTGAAACTAAACACGGAAGAAGTGCCAAGGTTTTGGCAAAAGATTTCGGATTTGATTACTATGCTGCAAGTTCGGTTGAAAGCTTAACAAAAGCATTAACAATATTTTTTGAGACTTCAAACTCACCTCAGCTGTTAGAGATTTTTACACCTTCCAAAGAAAACAGTGAAATTTTATTGGCCTACTTTGATGCACTTAAATAATTTTAAAAAAAGTTTGTCTTTATAGTTTTTAAGAGAATAAATTTTCTTATTCTTAAAATTGATACATACTTTAACTTTCAGAAGGCTTTTTGAAAGTAATTATTAGACCGAATATTCTTACCTTTGCATCATGATTGAAATAGGTTGTTTTAACACACTAAAGATACTTCGCGATACAGAACCTGGTTTATTTTTGGGTGATGATGAAGATAATGAGGTTTTATTGCCTAACCGTTATGTTCCAGATAAATTTCAATTAGATGATATGATTGAAGTTTTTATTTACTTAGACAACGATGAGCGCTTAGTTGCAGTTACAGACAAGCCATATATTAAAAAGGGTGATTTTGCTCTATTACGATGCAACGCCGTTAATGAATATGGAGCATTTTTAGATTGGGGTATGGTCAAAGAATTATTTTGTCCGTTCAAAGAGCAATCATTTAAAATGAAAAAAGGAGGTTGGTATTTGGTTCATTGCTATTTAGACGATATAACAGATCGATTAGTAGCTTCTAGCAAAACAAACCGCTTTCTTGATAACTCTGAACTCAGTATCGAACTATATGATGAAGTGGACTTAATTGTCTCTCATCCTTCTGAACTAGGCATGAATGTCATTATCAATAACTGTCATTTGGGTCTGATTTTCAAAGATGCAATCTTTAAAGATTTAAGTATTGGTGATAAACTAAAAGGTATTGTAAAAAAAATACGGCCAGGTAATAAAATTGATATTAGCCTTCAGAAATTGGGTTATAGAAATATTGAACCCACTGCCAAGGAACTATTAGACCTGATAAGAGATCACAACGGGTTTTTGAATGTTACTGACAAATCAGCTCCAGAGGCCATAATGTCGGTTGCTCAAATGAGTAAAAAAAGTTTTAAAAAAGCAGTAGGTGCATTATACAAAAAGCGACTTATAAGCTTGAAATCTGATGGAATTTATTTAAAATAAAGTTATGAGTACTATCAACTGGAAAACAGCCCTTAATTTTGAGGACATTACATACAAAAAATGTGAAGGTGTGGCTCGAATTTCTTTCAATAGACCCGATGTCCGTAATGCTTTCAGACCCCAAACAACCTCAGAGTTGTTAAAAGCTTTTCAAGACGCAAACGAAGACACCTCTATTGGAGTTGTTTTGTTAAGTAGTGAAGGTCCTTCATCAAAAGACGGCATATATTCTTTTTGCAGTGGAGGAGATCAAAAATCACGTGGTGATGAGGGTTATATTGGTAAGGATGGATATGAGCGATTAAATATTTTAGAGGTACAACGTCTAATTCGTTTTATGCCGAAAGTAGTTATTGCAGTGGTTCCTGGCTGGGCTGTTGGTGGTGGACATAGTTTACATGTTGTTTGTGATCTTACTCTTGCCAGTAAAGAACATGCAATTTTTAAGCAAACCGATGCTGATGTGACAAGTTTTGACGGTGGTTATGGCTCAGCCTATTTAGCCAAAATGATTGGACAAAAGAAAGCTCGAGAAGTATTTTTTTTAGGGAGAAATTACAATGCGCAAGAGGCCTATGAAATGGGTATGGTCAATGCAGTTATTCCACATGCTGACTTAGAAGCTACTGCCTTCGAATGGGCACAAGAAATTTTACAAAAATCTCCAATCTCTATTAAAATGCTAAAGTTTGCTATGAATTTAACAGATGATGGGATGGTTGGTCAACAAGTTTTTGCTGGTGAAGCTACACGATTAGCTTACATGACAGAAGAGGCTAAAGAAGGACGCGATGCGTTTTTGGAAAAACGGCCTCCCAATTTTAATAAAAAATGGATTCCTTAAAATGACTGCTTTAAAAACTTGGATATCGGCTTCTCGACTTAGGACCTTACCGCTCTCAACTTCTGGCGCTTTAGTAGGATCAAGCTACGCTTATTTTTTAGGCTTTTTTGATGGTTTTATTTTTATACTTATTACTTTAACCACTTTAAGTTTTCAAATATTATCCAATCTGGCAAATGATTACGGTGATGGTATCAGGGGTACCGATAACCCTTCTCGTATTGGTCCTGAAAGGGCAATTCAGAGTGGAGCAGTTTCCCCAAAGCAAATGCGACTTGCAATTATATTAAATGCTTTTATAAGTACTGGTTTAGTTATAGCATTAATCTGGCTTTCTTTTGGAGTTGAGCATTTGGTTAAATCTATAATCTTTTTGCTTTTAGGAGGGCTTTCAATTTGGGCGGCAATTTCTTACACTATAGGGAATACTGCTTACGGGTATAGAGCACTGGGAGATTTAATGGTATTTTTGTTTTTTGGTTTACTTAGTGTTTTTGGAACCTTCTTTCTGTTTTCAAAGCAAATTGACATTCGGCTTTTGTTGCCTGCTTCCGCTGTAGGATTTTTAAGTACAGCTGTTTTGAATCTAAATAATATGCGAGATTTGAAATCAGATAAAAACTCACAAAAATACACACTTGCGGGATATATGGGACGTAAAAATTCTAAGGTATACCATTTTGCATTGATTTTATCGGCTATTATTCTTATGATTGTATTTCAACTTATCATGTCTTTTTCAAATTTAATGCTTTTCAGTTGGGTTGCTTTTGCTCCATTATTGTTCCACTTGAAAATTGTCTATGGCATTAAAAATCCGAAGCGATTTGATCCACATCTCAAGTTGGTAGCCTTATCAACATTTGTAATGTCTCTATTGTTTGCTTCTGTACTAGTGATTGAACAATTACGACAATTTCTTTAAGTTAAGATGAAGGCTACATTCCTCAAATACCAACTACAATTTAAACAAGACAGTGTTACCTCTAGAGGGGTGCTAAGCTATAAAGATACATGGTTTCTTAAAATTCAGGATTTCAATCAAGTAGGAATTGGGGAATGTGGGATGTTTAGAGGGTTGAGTTATGATGACCGGCCTGAATTCGAAGATAAATTAGACTGGGTTTGTAAAAATATTAAATTGGGTTTAGAAGTCTTACTTGAAGAATTATCAGAATTCCCAGCCATTCAATTTGGCCTAGAAACCGCCTTTTTAGATTTTAATGCTAATAAATCTTTTGTTTTATTCCCTTCAAAATTTACTAAAGGGCAAGATGATATCCCAATCAACGGTTTGGTTTGGATGGGAAATAAAGACTTTATGAAAAAACAAATTTATTCAAAATTAAATGAAGGATTTGGCTGTATTAAAATCAAGGTAGGTGCTTTAGATTTTGAAACTGAATTAGCATTACTTAAATTAATCAGAAAAGAATACAATGCTAGTACTATAGAAGTTCGAGTAGACGCTAATGGTGCTTTTTCAACTAATGAAGCATTAGAAAAATTAAAACGTTTATCAGATTTTGAATTACATTCTATAGAGCAGCCTATCGCCAGTGGACAATATGAAGCTATGGCTGAGCTCTGTAGTAACAGCCCTTTGCCTATTGCTTTAGACGAGGAGCTTATTGGTGTGATTGATGTAACAAAAAAGGGTAAATTACTACAAACTATTAAGCCTCAGTACATAATACTTAAGCCATCCTTAGTTGGAGGTTTTTCTGGTACTATGTCATGGATTGATTTAGCAGAATCCCATTCAGTAGGGTGGTGGGTAACAAGTGCATTAGAGAGTAATATTGGTTTAAATGCTATTGCACAATGGACATACCAATTAAATATTCAGTGTCCGCAAGGACTAGGCACCGGATCTTTGTTTACAAATAATATGGTTTCTCCCTTGCAAATAATAAACGGAAGGTTGTTTTACAAACCTTCAAATAAATGGAATTTAAAATTTTAAATTATGTATATAAAACAGGCTTTTAAAGGCGAAAACGATTGGTGGACATATCTTGTTGGAGTAGTTATTATTGGAATTGCGATGGTTGTTGGATCAGTTCCCCACGCAATAGCAATATTTTCAATAGGAATCTCTGATGATAATAAACTTAATTCAATGCAAGACCCTTATGAATTATTAGGAATGCTTGATTCAAACCTCAACTTATTTTTAATGCTACTTTCATTTGCTGTTGGTTTATTAGCTATTTTTTTTGTTGTAAAGTTTATACATCATCAGACTTTAAAGAGTTTAACAACGTCTAGGAATAGAATAGATTGGAATCGATTTTGGTTTGCATTTTTTTTGTGGGGAAGTATAGTAGTTATTATGATAGGAGTTGATTATTTTATTAACCCAGGTAATTTTATTTTCAATTTTAAATTAGTACCCTTTTTAATATTATTTGTCATCTCTATTATTTTTATTCCTTTACAAACTAGCTGCGAAGAGTATTTATTTAGGGGATATTTGATGCAGGGTCTAGGTATATTATCAAAAAACCGTTGGTTTCCCTTGATTTTTACTTCAATTTTGTTCGGTGCTTTACATATTGCAAATCCAGAAATTGACAAATTAGGTAACATTCTTTTGGTCCATTACATTGGAACAGGTTTTCTTCTTGGAATAATGACACTTATGGATGAGGGTCTTGAGTTGTCATTGGGATTTCATGCTGCAAATAATTTAGTAGCTTGTCTGCTGTTAACAGCTGATTGGACTGTTTTTCAAACTAACTCCATTTTGAAAGATATCTCTAGTCCTGAACTTATTTCCTTAGGTGAAATATTTGTTCCAATTTTTATTATATATCCTTTTGTTCTTTATGTTCTTTCAAAAAAGTATAATTGGTCAAATTGGGGAGAAAAATTATTTGGTAGAGTAACGGATAATTAAATTTTTGATTTGCACTAATAATTTGAAAAGTTTACATCCATCATTCCGGCTAAACGGGCAAAAATTTAATGCTATGTCTATTAAAGCATTAGCATCATTTTTTATAAAAAACGGAACTGATAATGAGGTTTGTTTGGGTGATTTTATTAAAAAATGGATTGATGATAGTGAAAATATTTTAATTAATACTTCAGGAACAATTTCAGTACCCAAACTTCTTCCTTTTTCAAAATCTTCTTTTGTAAATTCTGCTAAATCAACGGGAACTTATTTTGATTTGAAGCCTGGAGATTCAGCACTTTGTTGCTTACCTTTTTCATTTATTGCAGGCAAAATGATGTTTATTCGAGCTTGGGTTTTAGGCTTAAAATTGGATATTATTGAGCCTTCATCAACACCATTAATAACCATATCATCGAAGAGATATGATTTTTCTGCAATGGTTCCGCTACAACTTCAAAATTCAATCTCTCACATTAGCAATATAAAAATTCTTTTG
Source organism: Formosa sp. (assembly GCA_002698705.1). GTDB lineage: Bacteria > Bacteroidota > Bacteroidia > Flavobacteriales > Flavobacteriaceae > UBA3537. The sequence continues at coordinate 53,385 of NZZM01000015.1, forward strand.
GTCGGCGGTGCCCCTTTATCAAAAAGCCTTGCATCCAAAATATATGGCCAAAAATCTTGTGTTTACGAAACTTTTGGAATGACTGAGACTCTCACTCACATAGCTGTAAAAAATATTTCTTCAGGTGAGTCATCTTTCAGTATTCTTCCAAATATTTCTATCTCACAAGACTCACGTGGATGTTTAATTGTTTCCGCACCTGATCTAAGCGTCCATAATTTACATACTAATGATATAGTAAATAAAATTTCTGACTATAAATTCTTATGGTTAGGACGCTATGACAATGTTATTAATTCTGGAGGAATTAAAATTCAACCTGAAATTCTTGAAAAACATATCGAAGGTCAGATTAAAAACAGATTTTTTATTACATCAATACCAGATAATAAAATTAACGAAAAAGTAATTTTAATTGTTGAAGGTAAAACTCAAAAATTTGATCTTAAATGGAATTCAATAAATCCTTTGATGCGACCCAAGGAAATTTATTTTACTAAAAAATTTTTTGAAAATAAATCTGGAAAAATTCAACGGAAAAAGACACTTTATTCTCTAAACCTGTATAACTCCTAGATTGAACTTTTTTTCAATAGGTGCATTATTAGCTGCTTCAATACCCATACTTAGCCAATTTCGTGTTTCCAGAGGGTCAATAATAGCGTCAGTCCATAGTCTAGCTGCGGAATAATATGGCGATATCTGAGCCTCATATTTTTCTTTTATATTGGAAAGAATCTCTAGTTCTTGTTGTTCTGTTATTTTTTGACCTTGTTTTTCGAGTGATGCTTTTTCGATTTGCAACAATACTTTGGAGGCGCTAGAACCGCTCATTACAGCTAGTTCTGCAGTAGGCCATGCTATGATTAATCTAGGGTCATAAGCTTTTCCACACATAGCATAATTACCAGCTCCATAACTATTACCAATAATAATAGTAAACTTGGGAACGACTGAGTTACTTACAGCACTAACCATCTTGGCGCCGTCCTTAATAATTCCATTATGTTCACTTTTACTTCCAACCATGAATCCAGTTACGTCTTGTAAGAATACTAAAGGTATTTTTTTTTGATTACAATTTGCTATGAACCGAGTGGCTTTATCAGCACTATCGTTATAAATTACTCCTCCAAATTGCATTTCACCACTTTTAGTTTTTACTAATTTTCTTTGATTAGCTACAATACCAACAGCCCAACCTTCTATTCGAGCATAGCCTGTAATAATTGTTTTTCCAAAATCAGCTTTATATTCTTCAAACTCGGAGTTATCTACTAAGCGTGTTATAATATCATAGCTGTCATATTTGTCAGCTCTTGAATATGGTAAAATCCCATAAATTTCATCAGGATTTTTTTTAGGTTCTATTGAACTTGTTCTATTAAAACCTGCATTTTCACCAATTCCAATTTTATCAATAATTCTCTTTATTTTATCAAGAGCATCTTTATCACTCCTAGCTTTGTAATCAGTTACACCACTGATTTCACAATGAGTAGTAGCACCGCCGAGGCTTTCATTGTCAATATTCTCACCGATAGCTGCTTTAACCAAATAGCTACCAGCAAGAAAAATACTAGCAGTTTTATCCACAATAATTGCCTCATCGCTCATTATAGGTAAATATGCACCACCAGCCACACAACTACCCATTATTGCAGATATTTGGGTAATTCCCATACTACTCATTGTTGCATTGTTTCTAAAAATCCTTCCAAAATGTTCTTTATCGGGAAAAATCTCGTCTTGCATTGGTAGGTATACTCCAGCCGAATCTACTAAATAAATAATTGGAAGTTTGTTTTCAATAGCAATCTCCTGAGCTCTTAAATTCTTTTTGGCCGTTATTGGGAACCAAGCACCAGCTTTTACAGTCGCATCATTTGCAACAACAATACATTGCCGCCCAGAGATATAGCCAATTTTTACAATCACCCCTGCTGATGGACATCCACCATGTTTTGAGTACATTTCGTAGCCAGCAAATGCTCCAATCTCAATAGCTCTTGCGTTTGTATCTAAAAGGTAATTAATACGCTCTCGGGCTGTAAGTTTACCTTTGTTTTGCTGATTTTTAATTTTTGCAGCTCCACCACCAAGTTTAACTTTTAAGAAGCGTTTACGTAATTCTGCTAAAAGTAGTTTATTGCGGTCTTCGTTTTTATTAAAGTTTATATTCATAAGTTGTAAACTTTGCAACAAAAGTAGTAAATATCTTCTGTTCAATGATTTAGTTTAACTAAGAATTACAATTCTATTTTTAAACTATTAAATGACTAATATTTTTTTTAAAACTAATCATCAAGTAGGGGTCTTTCAATTATTTCTGTACCAATTTCTAGTTTTGAATTTCCAGATGATATTTTAATTATATCCTTATCAATTTTTTTAAATTCATTAGTACTATCATTATATCGATTAACCGAAGTTCTTAATGCTACCCCTAATCTATCGTGATTATCTTTATAAGTGTTTAAATGGTTTGATAATTTACCGATATTTTTAAGGATATCTTTAATAGAATTTTCCACCTTTAAATTGAGAAGTGCTTTGTTTGTTACTTGGAGCATTGGAAATAAGCTCATTGGAGATACGATCATAACTTTTTTAGTATAAGCATAGGAAACAAGATCTCTTGAGTTAATTTTTAAAGATCCGACTCTGCTATTTAGTAAATCTTGGTATAAACCATCAGCTGGAATAAACATATAAGCGTAATCAGTTGTATTTTCGTTAGGTCTAATATACTTAGCTGTTTCATCAATCCTATTTTTTACATCTGATTTAAACTTTTTTTCTAAATCTTCCAATTCATTTTTATTTGAACATTCAATCATTTTATTATAATTGTCAAGAGAGAATTTAGCATCAATTGGAATAATATAATCACCCACTCTTACTATAGCGTCTACTGCTTCGTTATTTTGAAACGAATATTGCATCTGAAAAAGTTCTGGAGCTAGTATATTAGCAAGTAAATTTTCCAGTTGAATTTCTCCAAGAATACCTCTTTGTTTTTGATTGCCAAGTATTTTTTCTAGAGTTTTCATTTGATTGGCAAAGTTTAAAACTTGTTCATTTGTTCCTTTAATTTTTTCCAATTCAGAAGTAACGTCTTTTATGACTTTATTTGATTCCTTAAACTGTTGTGTGATGTTTGAGTTAGATGTCTTATTGAAATCAATAATTTGTTTGTTGATATCCATTAGCTTGGATTCAATTTCTGTTCTACTTTCTTTAGAATTGGCATCTATTTCCTTACGTATATCTTGTATCTGAGTGCTGAGGACATTCGAAAATTGAATTAAATCGTTTGTAGATGTTGAATTTGTGTTCTTCTTTGAAGTGTATAGAAAATAAAGAAGTCCCAATATTACAACACATAAAAAGCAAATTAGTATTTCAATCATTTTAGAATATGTTTTAAGTAATAAATTAAAGCTTTCGGATCCTAATCTCCCAGTTTTTTCAAATTTAATAAAAAAGACTGATTTTATTTACTGTTAATTAATTTTATAAAACTTAATTTATTCACGATATTTGAAATTCAATTTATAAGAAAAAAATGAATAAAAATACTGTATTGGCTTGGGCAACATATATCATGATTTTTGTGGGTCTAGGATTAATTGCTCTAGGCGCCTTTCGTTACAATGAAATCGCAGGCTGGGGCTTTGCAGCTGTTGGTATTGGTTTTTTTGCTATTGCATGGGTTTTTAATGCTCTAAAAGGTAGGGTTTAATGAGTGACGATAAAAAAATCATTTTTTCTATGAATGGGGTTACTAAAACATTTCAAAGTGCCAATACCCCAGTTCTAAAGAACATTTATCTTAGTTTCTTTTATGGTGCAAAAATTGGTATTTTAGGACTTAATGGATCAGGAAAATCTACCTTGCTTAAAATCATTGCAGGAGTTGATCAAAACTACCAAGGCGATGTAATCTTTTCAAAAGACTATTCTGTTGGCTATCTACAACAAGAACCAGTATTAGATCCTGATAAAACAGTTTTAGATGTCGTTAAAGAGGGTGTAGGTGACATTGTTGCAATATTGGATGAATACAATAAAATCAACGATATGTTTGGCTTGGAGGAAGTTTACTCCGATGCAGAGCACATGGAAAAACTAATGAATCGTCAAGCGGAATTACAAGATAAGATAGAAGCTTCTAATGCTTGGGAATTAGATACAAAATTAGAAATTGCAATGGATGCTTTACGCACACCTGAGAGTGATAAAAAAATCGCGATACTCTCTGGTGGTGAACGGCGAAGAGTTGCATTATGTCGTTTATTGTTACAAGAACCGGATGTTTTGCTTTTGGACGAACCTACAAACCACTTGGATGCTGAATCTGTACACTGGTTGGAACATCATCTAGCCCAATATAAAGGCACTGTAATTGCAGTTACTCACGATCGATATTTCTTAGACAATGTAGCAGGCTGGATTTTAGAACTTGACAGAGGTGAAGGGATTCCATGGAAAGGAAATTATTCTTCATGGTTGGACCAAAAATCCAAGCGTTTAGCTAAAGAAAATAAAACAGCTTCTAAACGTCAAAAAATCTTAGAGCGGGAATTAGACTGGGTTCGTCAAGGGGCGAAAGGACGTCAGACCAAACAAAAAGCCCGTTTGAAAAATTACGATAAATTGCTAAACCAGGATCAAAAACATTTGGATGAAAAGCTAGAGATTTATATACCTAATGGTCCGCGTTTGGGTGCAAATGTTATTCAATCTAACAGAGTTAGTAAGGCTTATGGCGAAAAGTTACTATATGACAATTTGAATTTTAAACTCCCTCAAGCCGGTATTGTCGGCGTGATTGGTCCTAATGGTGCTGGTAAAACCACAATATTTAGAATGATTCAGGGGGAAGAAATGCCTGATGGAGGTACATTTTCAGTCGGAGAAACCGCCAAAATCGCATATGTAGATCAAAGCCACTCTAATATTAATCTTGAAAAAACAATTTGGCAGAATTTTAGTGATGAACAGGATTTAATTATGATGGGAGGCCGTCAGGTAAATTCTCGTGCCTATTTAAGTCGTTTTAATTTTTCTGGTAGTGAGCAAAACAAAAAAGTAAAATTATTATCTGGAGGCGAACGTAACCGCTTACATTTGGCAATGACCTTAAAAGAAGAAGGCAATGTTTTACTATTGGATGAGCCAACTAATGATTTAGATGTGAATACATTGAGAGCTTTAGAAGAAGGTCTTGTGAATTTCGCAGGTTGTGCTGTTGTCATCAGTCACGATCGTTGGTTTTTAGACCGAATCTGTACTCATATTTTGGCTTTTGAAGGCAACTCTGAAGTCTATTTTTTTGAAGGTAGCTTTAGTGAATATGAAGTCAATAAACGTAATAGACTAGGTGGGGACTTGATACCTAAACGAATCAAGTATAAAAAGTTAATGCGCTAAAAGATTTAATCCTCTATTGATTCCTCTTCAACCTTTTCCTTTTTCTTAGTACCCTTTTTGTAAATTGGCAATAGATAAGATAAGTTGTAACTAAAACCCGTTCCAATTTTAGTACTATCGTAAGTGCGTCCAAACCCAGGAATATAAAGGGTTTCAAAGTTATTTAAATTGGTATCGGCTATACGTACTTTGAGTTGAACACTNAATCCTAAAAATAAATTATTTAAAAGTTCGGTTTTTAGACCAAATAGCAACTCAACCCAAGCGGCAGTTAGTCCAGAGAATTCAATGCTTTCATCATTGGACACTTCGCCCCAAGTTTGATTGTTAGTATCGTAAATTGTATAGCGTTCTCTAGTCTGGCTAAAACTTCCAATTCCAGTCCGTAAGCCGCTAAAAATCATGTTTTGCATTCCTAGCCAGTTGCGATAAAGGTTAAAGTCAATTCCAGCTTTAAAATAGCTACCTTTTGCATTAGAATCTAAAAAATAAGTATTAGTGGTTTTATTCTCAAAACCCAATTCACCAGCCAAGTAAAGGTTTTTTGTGAGGCGATAATCCGCATTGATTTCAAAACCCGAATAGTCTGAATCAAAAGCAGTGCGTCCCAACTTACTTAAATCAATTCCAAAACGCAGGCCGTATTTTTCTTTAAAGATGGTTCTGTCTTTAGTAACTTCATTTTCAGTGTCTTGCGCAAACAATGGTGCTGAAATTAAAAGANCTAACAGAAGTCTAATGTAGTATCTCAACATTTGTTTCATTTTGATTAACTACTTCATTTATTGATATAGAGGACACAATCATCCATTGGTCCAGATCAGATTGTATTTCAAAGCTTTGAATTGTAAAAACATTTTTAAAGCCACAAGCTCTTGAAATATATACAGATTCTGAGTTGTATGTAATTGTAATCGTGTCCGGGTTTCCCTGTACAACTCCATCTGTAACACTATAATTTTGGTATAGTTTAAACTGCGTTTGGCTCTGACTTACGTCCAAGGGTAATGTGATTTTATCTCTAGAACTAACAATTTCCCCATCAATTACAACTTCATTACCTTCTGAATCCAACCCAACCGCGAACAGTCCTGGAACGGTCTTGGTATTGCTAATATTTTCGATGTTAAAAAACGTTATAACTAAGGGTGAAGTTGTTTGCGTGCTCTCACTGCAAATGTCATCAGGCTCACAGGCTGGTAAAATTAAAATTAATACTAAAAATAAAATACGTTTCATGAAAGATTTAAATTCTTTTTTCCAAAAGTACAACATTTTCTACATGATATGTTTGCGGAAACATATCCACTGCTTGTGTTTTAATGACTTTATAAGCCGTATCCATAATTGCTAGATCCCTTGCTTGTGTGGCGCTGTTACAGCTGACATATACTATTTTAGAAGGTTCAATTTTTAGAATCTGTTTAACAACCTCTTTATGCATTCCATCTCTTGGTGGGTCTGTTATAACAACATCTGGGCAGCCGTTGGTTTCAATAAAAGCATCGTTAAAAATTCGCTTCATATCACCAANAAAAAAATCAACATTTTCAATTTTATTATTTAGGGCATTTTCGTTGGCTGCTTTTATAGCATCTGGAACNGCTTCAATTCCGATAACTTTCCGTGCTTTTTTGGCTACAAACTGTGCAATTGTCCCTGTTCCTGTATACAAGTCATAAACAATTTCATTTCCAGTGAGCCCTGCAAAATCTCTCGTAATTTTATATAAGTTATACGCTTGTTCAGAGTTTGTTTGATAGAAGGACTTAGCATTTATTTTAAAATTTAAGCCTTCCATTGATTCAATAATATAATCTCGACCGTGGTAACAAATAACCTTTTGATCGTAAATTGTATCATTTCTTTTNGGATTAATCACATAAAGTAAGGCGGTTATTTCAGGATTCGAAGTTTTGAGAAAGTCAAGAACTGTTTCGATTTGTTTTTGTGTGGCTGTNTGGAATTGTACAAGAACCATTATTTCTCCAGTATTGCTTGTTCGAATCATAAGTGTACGGAGTNCACCTGATTGGTTTCGAGGGTCGAAAAATGGAATATCATTGGAAGTTGCAAAGTNTTTTAGGCCATTTCGAATACTGTTTGAGGGGTCGGATTGAAGCCAACATTTATTAATGTCCAAGATTTTATCCCACATACCGGGAATGTGAAAACCTAATGCGTTTCTGTTATCAATGAGCTGCTCGGAATTAATTTCTTCTTTTGAAAGCCATCGTGAATTACTAAAAGAAAATTCCATTTTATTTCTGTAAAAAAATGGATTTTTTGTACCGACAATAGGCGATATTTCTGGCAATTCTACTTTGCCAATTCTTAGTAAATTATTGGCAACTTCTTTTTGTTTAAAAAATAGTTGTTTGTCATATTTCATAAATTGCCATTTACAACCACCGCAGGTACCAAAATGTTCACAATGTGGGGTTGTTCTGTCCTTTGAAAGTTTATGAAATTTGGTTGTTCTTGCTTCGTAATATCCTTTTCGCTTCTTAAAGGTTTGCACATCTACTATATCCCCAGGAATGGCATCTGAAAGAAAGACGATTTTACCATCCGGGGCTTTGGCGACACTTTTGCCTTTAGCTCCTGCATCAAAAACATCGAGATTGTAAAACTCTTTTTTTTTATTTTTTTTACTCTTCCTGGACATATNGTAAAAATAATCTAATAAATTAATTTAAGCTCTTTGAATTCACTGAATATAATCACAATTAANCATTTTATTTATTCTTGGATTTAAACATTGTTTTATTTCTATAACAAAAAAAATCTTATTAATTTGCAACAAAGCGATAGTTTATCGCATAAAAAAGGAGAAATCTTATTTTCTTTAATTTTAAAAAATATATTTACAATGTCAATTTTAAATGTCAANTCATCACAAGCAGCCATTGATTTAGAGCACCTTCATGGGGCTCATAATTACCACCCTTTACCAGTAGTTTTAACAAGGGGTGAGGGTGTATATGTATGGGATATTGAAGGAGAGAAATATTATGATTTTTTATCAGCATATTCGGCTGTAAACCAGGGTCATTGTCATCCAAAAATAATAGAGGCATTAGATGNTCAGGCAAGACTTTTAACTTTGACGTCTAGAGCTTTTCACAACAATGTATTGGGCTCTTATGAAGCTTATATCACCGGTTTATTTGGTTACGATAAAGTTCTTCCAATGAATACAGGAGTTGAAGGTGGTGAGACTGCTAATAAGCTTGCTAGAAAGTGGGGATACCTAAAAAAAGGTATTGAAAAAGANAAGGCCAGGATTATTTTTGCTAACGGTAATTTTTGGGGTCGTACTTTGGCTGCTATTTCATCCTCAGATGATCCTTTATCATACAGTGGNTTTGGTCCTTTCATGCCNGGTTACGATTTAATTCCTTATAACGACTTAAAGGCATTAGAAAATAAATTTAAAGATCCAAATGTGTGTGCTTTCATGGTGGAACCGATTCAAGGTGAAGCTGGTGTTGTGGTTCCTGATGATGGCTACATGTCTGGAGTCAGGGCTTTATGTGATAAATACAATGTTTTATTTATTGCCGATGAGGTTCAAACTGGNATTGGTCGTACCGGTAAAATGTTGGCAACTGATTATGAGACAGCTCGACCTGATATTCTTGTATTGGGTAAGGCGCTTTCTGGAGGTGTTTTCCCTGTCTCGGCCGTATTGGCAGATGATGAAGTTATGATGTGCATTGGTCCAGGGGAGCACGGCTCAACATTTGGTGGTAATCCACTTGCGTGTGCTGTCGCTCATGCAGCCTTGGAAGTTATTATTGATGAAAACCTTACGGAAAAAGCCTTCCATCTTGGCAATCTGTTTAGAGATCGTTTGAATTCTTATATTAATAATAGCTCTATTGTAAAACTCGTTCGCGGCAAAGGTTTGCTTAATGCCATTGTAATCAACGACTCTGGGGATAGCGATACGGCGTGGAATATTTGTCTCAAATTAAAAGATAATGGACTTTTGGCCAAACCCACTCACGGAAATATCATCCGTTTTGCACCCCCATTAGTAATGACTGAATCACAACTATTAGATTGTGTAGATATCATCATTCGTACCTTAAAAACATTTGAAAAATAAGTTTCCGTTTTTTTAACTCTCAATTTTAATGCTTAAATATTATACANATGAAATCTCAATTTTTAACCTTATGTTTCCTTTCAATTATAATGTCTTGTAATAAAAATAAATCTAAAGGAATCACAGTTAAATACCCTTTAACTAAACAGATAGATACTGTAAATCAATATTTTAAAACTTCAGTTAAAGACCCATATCGATGGCTTGAAGACGACCGCAGTCCTGAGACTGAAGTTTGGGTACGTAGTCAAAACGAAACAACTTTTGATTATTTAAATAAAATTCCGTTTCGCGGAACTTTAAAAAATAATCTTGAAAAATTGTGGAACTATGAAAAAATTGGGTCTCCCTTTAAGGAAGGCGATTACACTTATTTTTACAAAAATGATGGTCTTCAAAATCAATATGTTTTATTCCGTTATAAGAACGATGAGAGCCCTAGTTCGGCCACAATTTTTCTAAATCCTAATAAATTTAAAGAAGATGGAACGATTTCCTTGGCTGGATTGAGTTTTTCAAAAAGCGGACAACTTTTGGCCTATAGTATTTCTGAGGGTGGTAGTGATTGGCGCAAGGTAATAATGATGGATGTNAAAACTAAAAAAATTATAGGGGACACGCTTGTTGATATCAAATTTAGCGGTTTATCTTGGTATAAAGATGAAGGGTTTTATTATTCCAGCTATGACAAGCCAAAGGGAAGTGCGCTTTCAGATAAAACAGACCAGCATAAAGTTTACTACCACCNANTAGGAACTCTTCAGAAAGAAGATATTTTAATTTATGGCGGTAAAGCAGAAGAAAAGCATCGCTATATTGGCGCTACCGTTACAGATGACAATCGTTATTTGTTTGTATCATTACGGGTTTCTACTTCTGGTAATAAATTAATTTTCAAAGATTTAGCAAAGTCAAACAGTCCTTTCATTTCTATTTTAGAGCATACTCAGAGCGATACATATTTAATTGATAATGTAGGTCAAAAATTATTTTTTGTTACAAATTTAAATGCTCCGAACCAAAAAATAGTTTCCGTAGATGCGCAAAATCCAAGCCCTGAAAATTGGCTTGATTTTATTCCAGAGACAAGCCATGTCCTGAGTGCTTCAACTGCTGGAGGTTATTTCTTTACAGAGTATATGGTAGATGCCATATCACAAGTTAAACAGTACGATTATNATGGAAATTTTATTCGCGATNTAAAACTTCCTGGAGTTGGAAATGCGGGAGGTTTTGGAGGAAAAAAGGNAGATAAGTTAGATTNTTATTCGTTCACAAATTANAAAACTCCNTCAAGTATCTATACTTTTGATATTGAAAAAGGTCTTTCGGAATTATATTGGCAACCTGAAATAGATTTTATCTCTGATGCCTACGAAAGTAAACAAGTTTTTTACGCTTCAAAAGATAGTACCAAAATTCCAATGATAATTACTCACAAAAAGGATATTGATTTAGATGGTAACAATCCTACAATTCTATATGGTTACGGAGGATTCAATATTAGTTTAAATCCTAGTTTTAGTGTTGCTAATGCGGTTTGGCTTGAACAAGGAGGTATTTATGCTGTTCCAAATTTACGTGGTGGTGGCGAATACGGTAAAGAATGGCACAATGCTGGTACCCAAATGAAAAAGCAAAATGTTTTTGATGATTTTATTGCAGCTGCAGAATATTTAATCTCAAAAAAATATACGAGTTCAGATTATCTAGCGATACGCGGAGGGTCTAACGGAGGTCTTCTAGTAGGCGCTACTATGACCCAACGTCCAGATTTAATGAAAGTAGCGTTGCCAGCGGTCGGTGTCTTAGATATGTTGCGTTACCATACTTTTACAGCAGGCGCAGGATGGGCTTATGATTATGGAACAGCACAAGATAGCCAGGAAATGTTTGAATATCTTTTGGGATATTCTCCAGTACACAATGTAAAAAAGGGTTCATCGTATCCCGCAACTTTGATAACTACTGGTGATCACGATGACCGTGTGGTACCTGCCCATAGTTTTAAGTTTGCAGCAGAATTACAAAGTAAACAATCTGGAAATAATCCGACCTTAATTCGAATTGAGACCGATGGGGGTCATGGTGCTGGAACNCCTATTAGTAAAACAATTGAGCAATATGCTGATATTTTTGGATTTACATTTTTTAATATGGGATACGATAAATTGCCTAACGATTAAAAAATATGAATTTAAAATCTACTAAGTACTTATTTTAAGTTGATTGATTCATTTCCTCCATGGCTTTTTCAAATTCTTTTTGAAATTCACTAAAATCACCTGTAGTAACTACATAAATGGTATAAAAAAGGTAGATTACATTGATAATAAGAATAATTAATGCAACTGTCTTAGCTGTACTCATTGCACTAACACTTCCTTCATAATTATCCGGATTTTCTTCTGCATTTTTAATTTTTTTATTCGCTATTAAATATGCTGGACCAGAGAGAAAAAGGCCTAATCCACCTACGCAGCAACAAAGTAAACCTAAGATACTTAGAACATACACTAGTGTAGTATTTAATGATTTTTTCATAATAATAAATTTTTGATTAAGTAGTTACTGATTATAATTACAATAGAAATTACAGAAAATAAATTTATAACTTTTTGATAAAATTTAAATTTATATATTAACGATAATGAAATCAACATAAATAATAATATAAGTGGATAAATTGCAGGGTATAACAATAAAGCATTAGTAAAATTTCCCTGAAATAAAGCAATTAAAGAACGTTGTAATCCACAACCCATGCACTCAAACCCAAAGAGGGTCTTGTTTAAACAAGGTATCATGTAATTTTCAATTGTCATTTTTATGGTTTAATTAATTGGCTTAAATTTAAAGAAAATAGATTAAACTTAGTAAATTAATTTAGAGGAATTGAATTATTCAAATAATTTCATAAAATGAATAAANACAACATTAAATACTATGTATTTTNTTTAGGTATTTGTTTATTAATTTTCGATAATATTATTTCAAATAACCAGATGNTTTTATCAATTATCGGATTTATTTTATTGGCCCTTGGAATATATTTAATTTCGAAAGANATTAATAAGAAATCTATTTNCGATCCTTATGNTATAAAATCATATGAAGAAGAAGAATGAGATTAAAATAGGAGATTTTGTGTCAGTAATAGATGATGATCTTTCGGGATATGTCATTGAAATTGAAAACAACGATGTNCGTATTGAAACAACCGATGGTTTTGAAGTTTTATTCAAACTTTCTGAGTTGGTAAAAATTGATAATAGTTTATTGAGTAAATCTGCTTTTAGAAAACAATCAATTCAAAATATTCTTTCTGAAAAATCCTCTGTAATACCAAAAAGGAATATCAAAATAAAAAATAGGTCTAAATATATACCTCCAATGGAAGTAGATTTACACATTGATAAACTTACAGGGTCTACTAAAAAAATGTCAAATCATGATATGCTCCTTTTACAATTAGAAGTTGCTAAAAAACGTTTAGATTTCGCTNTTTTTAAGCATATTAAAAGAATTATTTTTATTCATGGAATTGGAGAGGGTGTCCTAAAATTGGAATTAGAATATATGCTAAGGGGGTATGATAATTTAAAATTTTACCCNGCTGATTTTAAAAAATACGGATATGGTGCAACAGAAGTATATATTTTTAATTAACCGTTATAAATCAATAACTGTCTCATAAGTACCAAGGTTTAAAACATCTGATGATAAAATTGATATATCGATATTATATAGAATTATTGTTACAATTACAGTGCGAGAATAGTGATTTTCNTTTATGATTTCAAAGTCGTANGAGTTCGAAAAATTTTCATCTAAAAAACGAGCAATTGTTGANCCTGTTGCAATGTCATCAAATAAATTGCCATTTGCATTNTCATCTTCATTGATTGTTAATGTACCATCATTATCGTCATCATTATCTAGATAATCAGGTATTAAGTCTCCATCTGAATCTTGAGCGTCAGATAAAATACCATCATTATTTGGATCAGGATTCTCATTAATTGTTAGAACATTATCTCCATCGTCATCGTTATCAATATAATTAAGAATACCATCACCATCAGTGTCCCCATCAAACTCGAGTTCCGTTGGAATGCCATCGTTATCATCATCAATAAATGTAGAAACAAAATTAGCACTTCCTGAAAAAGATGAATAATCTTGATCTATNAATACATCAGAAGGAGGTATAATGCTACACATTAATGAATTTGGATTTCCGTTATAAGTTCTGTAATTAAATTTTACTGAACTTCCATTTATAGAAATGTCTTGTGAATCTCCATAATTTATAGGATTTAATATTGCTTCAGTAGTTGTATTATTGGGAATAATTAATGTCAAGGATTCATATGGTTCACTTCGAATATCATAAAATAGATAACTAGAGTTAGTTGTTGAATTTTGATTTGTAGTTTCAATCTCACATAAAGATAATTGCTTATCAAATTCCAATTGAACTTCTATTATGTCACCATCANTACATGAAAAAGAAAATAATATTAATAAAAAAAAACTTAATTAGATTACTCATAACAATATTGCTTTTCAACAAAAATAATAGAATTAAGAAAAAAAATTAATGTTATTGTGAATTATTTAATTTGATTATTTTTGTTTGAAGAAAAAAACAATAATGACCCCTATTTACTTAGATAATGCAGCTACTACATGTGTAAGAGAAGAAGTAGCTGATAAAATGGCAATTATTTTAAAATCCAGTTATGGAAATCCCTCATCAACACATAGTACTGGTAGATCATGTAAATCAATTCTTGAGAAATGTCGAAAGCGAATTGCTTCTCATTTTAAAGTTAAACCCTCAGAAATTATATTTACCTCTGGCGGGACAGAGGCAGATAATTTGGTATTGCGTTCTGCCGTTTATGATCTAGAGGTAAAGCATATTATAACATCGAAAATAGAACATCACGCTGTTAGTCGCACAGTAGATGCTTTGAAATCTATATCTGGTATAAATGTCAGCTATGTTCGTGTTTTACCCAATGGTANTATTTGTTTGAACCATTTAAAAGAACTATTAAGTGTTTCTAAAGAGAAAACTTTAGTTTCGTTGATGCATATTAATAATGAAATTGGTACTATTTTGGATATTGAGTTTGTTGGTGACTTATGTAAAGAATATGGTGCTTTGTTTCATAGCGATACAGTCCAGTCAATAGGTCATTATTTCTTGGACTTATCAAAAATATCAATAGATTTTTTAGCTGCAAGTGCACATAAATTTCATGGCCCTAAAGGAGTTGGATTTGCATTTGTGAGAGCNGGGCACGGATTACAAGCTATAATAACTGGAGGCTCACAAGAAAGAGGATGTCGCGCTGGAACTGAAAGTGTACATGATATTGTTGGATTNGATACTGCATTGGCAATTGCTTATGAGAATATTGAATCTGAAACAAAATACATCAAAAACTTAAAAGCTTATTTTATTAATGAATTAAAAAGTAAAGTTAGTGGTATTGAATTTAATGGTAGTTGTAACGATTTTAAAAAGAGTAGCTATAACTTAATAAATGTTTGTTTACCGATATCAAAACACAAAGCACCTTTACTTTTATTTCAACTTGATTTGAAAGGTATATCTTGTTCACAAGGAAGTGCATGTCAAAGCGGGAGTGATAATGGGTCACACGTTTTAAGAGAGATTCTGTCGCAGGATGACTTAAAAAAACCTTCGATTCGTTTTTCACTAAGCTGCTACAACACAAAAAATGAAATTGACATTGTTGTGGATACTATAAAAGAACTTGTTAAACAAGATAGTTAAAACCTCATATTTAAACGTAAGTTAAAAACTCTAGGAGTAAGGTAGTTTGGAATTGAATATTGTCGTTTAGAATAGACATCTCTAACCCAAGTGTTGGTAATAGAGTTTTGAACATCAAATAGGTTAAATATTTCAACACCAAGAGCTAATTCTTTGAATCTATTTTTCAATCTTTTTTTAGATTTATAATTGCCATCTATTATAACATATGACATGCCTATATCTGCACGTTTGTAGTCTGGTAATCGGTTTTGATATTCATAGGCATCAGCATAACTAGGAGAGCCACCAGGAACACCTGAATTATAAACTAAGTTTAGATACATCTTCATTTTAGGTAAATTAGGAATGTAATCTTGAAATAAAATACCAAATTTAAGTCTTTGGTCCATTGGTCGTGAAATAAATTCTTTTCCATCTATAGCTTCCTCAGTTTTTAAATAACCAAATGAAAACCAGGACTCTGTGCCAGGAACAAATTCACCATTTAGTCTGATATCTAATCCGTAAGCATAAGCTTCTGCGTTGTTATTAGCGGAATAACGAATTCTTACATTTTCAACAGTATATGTATTAACATCTGATAGACTTTTATAATAAGCTTCAGAAACTAATTTAAATGGTCTATTCCATAGATTGAAGTTATATTCGTGAGCAGCAACCATGTGTATAGACTTCTGTGCTTTTACACTGCTATTAACTGCACCATTAGAGTCTCTTAACTCTCGGTAAAAAGGAGGTTGATAATAAATTCCACCACTTAGCCTAAATAGCATGTTTTTTGAGCTATTAGGTTTTAAACTAAATTGCCCTCTAGGACTCAAGACCATATCTTGATTAGATTCAATTTCGCGACCACTTATTTTCCATTGATGTGTTCGCAACCCAAAATTGTAAAATACTTCGTGTTCCCCCAGTTTACTACGTTTGCTCCATTGCAGAAATGTTTGTAAGCGATTGACAGAAGTATTATTAGTGGCTCGAATATTTTTGTATGTTGCTAAGGGACCCATATCAGGTTCGTAAGGTTGATTATTAAAATTGTCTAGATTAGGAGGGTTAATAGAAAAACCTGCAGAGTCAATAACNTCCCATTCAACAATACGATCTATTATGTCCTCTTGTGTGTATTTTATAGACCACAGGAAATCGTTATTATTTTTTTTGTAATTCCCTCTAAGCTCAAAATTTGAAATTAATGCATCTAAATCATTTCTTGCATGGTTAATTTGAGACCCAATTCCTTCGCTAAACTCTACTTCACCAAGACTTTCATCTCCAATATTACTATTAACTTCACCCAGTCGGTATTGAGCAAAAATGTCAAAGTACTCTTGTTCAGTAGTATGAAAAGTTGATGTAATTAATTTTAACTCTAATTCATCATTTACTTTGTATGATCCTTTTAAAGCTCCAAAGTAGGTTCTGTATGCATCTTTTTCTTGACCTTGGTAGAATACCAATAGGGCCAATGGGTTAGTAAGTGTGCCAAAATTTGTTTGTCTTGTTTTTGGTTGATAGTTATAATTATTTGAAGTAATATTTCCTAAAAAGCTAAGTTCAAATTTTTTACTGATTTCGTAACTTAAATAAGTCTGTGTGTCTAAAAATTTAGGATCATAGTTTGTTTGCGTTTCTTTGGCGTTTACCAAAAGGGTGTTATCACGATATCGAACTCCTAGCAAGGCAGAAAATTTTGAATCTTTAGATATTCCTTCTGCGGTTATACTACCGCCTAATAAGTTAAAATCCGCGTTTATACCAAAATCTTTAGGTTTTCTGTAGGTTATATCTAAAACAGAAGAAAGTTTATCTCCAAATTTTGATTGAAAACCACCAGCCGAAAACTCTAGATTTTGAACCATATCTGAATTAATAAAACTTAAACCTTCTTGTTGACCNGACCGCACTAAAAAGGGACGGTAAACTTCAATGTCATTGACATAAACTAAGTTCTCATCAAAATTACCTCCTCTAACTGAGTATTGTGAACTCAGTTCGTTTGAAATATTAACACCTGGTAATGTTTTTAATAAATTTTCTACACCTGGCTGAGCTCCACCTATTTTACGAATAATTTTAGGTGAAATAGTTGTTACTCCTTCTAAAGTAGTTCTTTTAGTAGTAGTTATAACAACATCACTAATTTGTTCAATATTGAGTTTTAAAACCGGGTTAAATTCATAAATATTATTAGANTTTAAATTAAAAGTTACTTTAATAGTTTTGAAGTTTATATGAGAAAATTTAACGCTTACGTCTTTATTTGCTGGAATTTGTATAATATAAAATCCATTTAAGTTAGAAATTGCTCCATTTTCATCTGTTTCAATACTTACATTTTCAATGGGGTTATTGAGCTCATCTAAAAGNATACCTGTGACATTAGCTTTTTGAGCAAAGGACTTATTTTGTATAAGAACTAACCCTGTAATAAATAACAGATAAAGTTTTTTCAAAATCAATTTTTTAATTTTTTATAAAATATGCATTCAAATTTAGTATTATTTCCCATATTATCTGTAGCAATGAGATTTAAATTATTTTCAGTTTCAGTAACTATTCCATCATTGAAATCATGTGTTAGAGTACTTGTTTTAGAATCATATTCCATTAAAATCCATTTACCATTGACTGTTGCTCTATAGTTGTTAACCCCGGAAATATCATCCGAAACTTTTATTTTTAAATATCTTGTATTACTTAGCCAGCTCTTATTTTTAAAGTTTAAAGGGTTTATTTTTGGACCTTTTTTATCTATACCGATTGTATAGGTTCCTAGTTTTTTTNTACGACTTGTTAGATTATTTCCTTTTTGCTTGGTCATTGTATAAAATAGTTTTCCTGAATTTGAGACCGAACCAATAAAAAGAAATTTAATATCTTCATTTGGGTAATGATCAACTTTGAAGTTNATATCAATAGCTTTTTGTAAGGGAATAATCGGTTTGTCTAACTTTAAAGTNTCATTTTTTACATCAAAATTAATATTGGTGTTTTCATAAAATGTATTTTTTGGTATTTCTACCCTAAAATTACCTTTTGAGAGACTTGATGGTTCTGATGAGTTTATAAAAGTTAGGTTAGATGATTTTTTTAAAATACTAACTTGCTTTGGGGCTTCTCCAACAATTTGAATTTCAATGCTTGTTTTATTTTTTTTGAAGTCTAATATTTCAACAACGTATTTAGCTCTATTGTGCTGAGCAACTTCAATCTGACCTTTATTTTTATTAAATGAAAATAAACTTAATGGATTATTTTTTTGAATAAATAGTTTTTGAATACGTTTTTTATTTATTGAAAAATATTTATAGTCGATATATCTATTTATGTGCTTAGATTCATCAAATGAAAATCGTTTAAAGTCTACCTCTAATATTTTTTTTTCATTTAAATAAGTTTTTATTAAAGACACACCATTTTTATTATTAGCATTGTCCTGTCTGTCATTGGAAATTACTCCAAATCCAATTGTACCGAAAGCCTTAATAATTTCAGATTTATAATTTCCATCGGCNTGTTTTATTAATCTGATTTTTTGTCGAAGCCTTTTCCCATTAATTTGACTTTGTTTTGTTAGTGGATATGCATATAATCCTTGTAATAGTGGTTTAGTTGTGTCTTTGATATCTATTCCGAAAAGCATTGGATTAATTGGTCGTTCTTTATTATCCCTGATTTCNAAATGTAGGTGAGGTCCAGATGATCCTCCTGTATTTCCTGAATATGCTATTATCTCATTATTACTTATCCTAAGCTCTTCTCGATTTGGAAAAAGTTGAATTTCAAACTTCTCATTTTTGTATTGTTTAGATTTTACATATTCTTCAATTTTTGGTGTAAACTTTTGCAGGTGAGCATATACTGTGGTATATCCATTAGGGTGAGTAATGTATAAAGCTTTTCCATATCCATAGCGTGAAATTTTAATTCTACTTACATAACCTCTAGCCGCTGAATAAACATTTAAACCTTCTTTTCCATTAGTTTTGATATCCAATCCACCATGAAANTGATTAGAACGTAGCTCTGCAAAAGTCCCAGACAACAGCAATTTCTCTTTTATAGGATTTGAAAAATAGTCTTGCGGATAAGGATTTTGTGCTGAACAAAATATAATTGAAATAAGAAAAATAATTCTAAGCATTACCATATAATAGGTTATATAGCTAAATTATTGAAACCATAACGAAAAGCAAAAATTTAATTAGTATTATTAATATAAAATTATATAATAAACAATTGTAATTTTAGTCACGGAATGTTAAATTTGTGAAGCATGCTTTTGAATTACATATGAACAGAATAGAATCAATTGTAGAATCCTTAGAAATGAAAATTTCTAAAGTTCTCAATAAATTGAATCAATTAAAAATTGAAAACAGTTCCTTGAGAGTTGAATTAAAATCCCAAATAGAATTAAATAAAGAGCAAATTTCAAATTTAGCTCAAAAAGAAAATGAATTAGAATCACTTAGAGTAGCAAGTGCAATGCTTGGAAGTAATGACGANAAAAGAGCTTCAAAATTAAAGATCAATGCTTTGATCCGTGATATTAATGAATGCATCGCAAGTTTATCAGATTAAAATCATGATTATGAGTAAACAGCTTAAAATTAAATTATCAATTGCCAACAGGGTTTACCCTTTAACTATTGATCCCAGTCAAGAAGAAGGTTTGAGANTAGCTGCTAAAAAAATTGNTCTTATGGTTATGAAATTTGAGCAAAACTACTCTGTTCAAGATAAGCAAGATGTCTTAGCTATGTGTGCTCTACAATTCGCTTCTCAATCTGAACAGAATGTGTTGAATAAAAATAGTTTTGATCTTTTGTTAGAGCAGCGTTTAGTTGATTTAAACAAAAGGCTAGAATTAGACTTAAAAGACTGAGCTATTTAATAAATATAACCCAATGCCTGCACTGATAATTTTTTGATAAACTCAACGATAAATAAATAAAAGGAGTTCGTTTAGATTGTAAAAGCAAGCTAACTTGTATTAGATCCTTGATCAATTTTTCGGCTCTAAATCCTGTTAATTAGGAGTTTATACAAAACCATATCTTTGCAGGCTTTTTTATTTCAATATTTAGTTTTTTGATCTTCGAGGATGAAATTTGTTCATGACCTGCTTCAAATGACTTTTATCGATGTGCATGTATATTTCTGTAGTTGTGATACTTTCATGGCCTAACATCATCTGAATTGCTCTAAGATCTGCGCCATTTTCAAGAAGATGAGTTGCGAAGGTATGTCTAAATGTATGCGGAGAAATAGATTTTTTTATCCCTACTTTTTGGGCTAATTTCTTTACAATAGTAAAAATCATTGCTCGACTTAGCTTTTTACCTCGTTGATTCAAAAAAAGTGTATCCATATATTCTGATGCTATATTTAGTAAGGATCTTGTATGATGTATGTAAAGCTTGATAAATTTTTGAGTATTTAACCCAATAGGCACAAATCGTTGTTTATTACCTTTTCCAGTTACTTTAATAAAACCCTCTTTAAAAAATAAATCTGAAATCTTTAAATCTGTCAATTCACTAACTCGCAATCCACAACTGTATAGAGTTTCAATAATTGCCCTATTACGTTCACCCAATGGNTTAGTTAAATCAATTGATGCTACCATAAGATCAATTTCTTTAAGTGCCAATGTATCAGGAAGTTTACGTCCAATTCTAGGAGTTTCAATCTGTTCTAATGGATTAGTTTTTCGGTAATTTTCAAATATCAAATAATCAAAGAAACTTCTAAGACCTGAAATAACACGAGACTGTGTCCTAGAGTTTACCGTTTTAGCTAATTCGTATACGAATCGTTTAATTGTCTCATTATTTATTTCGATTGGCCCTGTGGTAATTAAATTAGATTCTAAGTAGGCTATTAGCTTGTTAACATCTAATCGATAGCTCTCTAAAGTATTTTTAGATAACCCTCTTTCAATTTGTAAATAATGTTCAAAATCTTTAAGGGCGTGAGTCCATTTCATTTTAATTACTATAATATCTTAATTATGTCTAAATTACGAATTATTATAAACTAAATAATAATAAAAACTTTAGTGGATTAGTTAAGCTTAAAAAGTTTTACATAAAATTTGTATATGAGTTTATTTAAAAATATACTTCTAATAATTATATCTGTTCCTTTACTGATTCAATCACAAAATCCTATTTTTAAGAAAACTGATAGTACTATTATTGAAATTAAAATAGATAGTATTATCCCTCTTTTGTCCTTAGAAGAAAAAGTATCAATGTGTCATGCCCATTCAAAGTTTAGTTCACCAGGTGTGCCTAGATTAGGTATCCCAGGACTATCAATGTCGGATGGTCCACACGGAATACGTGCTGAAATTAATTGGGATNATTGGGGTTATGCAAATTGGACCAATGATTACGTAACTGCTTTCCCTGCTTTAACTTGCTTAGCCGCTAGCTTTAGCCCAGATTTGTCTATGCAATATGGTATAAGCTTGGGTGAAGAAGCTCGCTACAGACAAAAAGATGTTTTACTTGGTCCAGGAGTTAATATCTATCGAACTCCTTTAAATGGTAGAAATTTTGAATATATGGGTGAGGATCCTTTTTTGGCATCTACTTTGGTTGTTCCTTATGTACGTGGAGTACAACAAAATGGAGTTGCCGCTTGTGTTAAGCATTATGTATTAAATAATCAAGAACTCTGGAGAGGCCATATAAATGTGGAGGTTAGCGATAGAGCCTTGCATGAGATTTATTTACCTGCATTCAAAGCAGCAATAATTGATGGTGGCTCATGGTCTATTATGGGTGCTTATAATAAATTTAGGAACCAGCACTGTTGTCATAATGAGGTTTTAATAAATAATATCTTGAAAGGGGATTGGGGATTTGATGGTGTCTTAATATCTGATTGGGGTGGAACCCATGACACTAATGAATCAATTTATAATGGATTAGATATTGAAATGGGAACACCTTCTGATAAGAAGNTTTCAAAAAAAAATCCTTANGACTCAAACTTTTTAGGTAATGCTTTTTTAGAAAAAATAATTAGAAATGAAGTTAATGAAAGTGTTTTAGATGATAAAGTTAGAAGAATTCTTAGGATTATTNACAGAACATCTCTAAATAAAAACCGTACCTATGGAAGTGTAAATAATAAAGATCATTCAAATACAGCCTATAGAGTTGCCACAGAAGGAATCGTNTTGTTACAAAATACAGACAGTTTTTTACCTATAAATAGTTCAGAGAAAATCACAATAGCTGTTATTGGTGAAAATGCTACAAAGTCTATGACAATTGGTGGTGGCTCATCAGAGCTAAAAGCAAATTATGAGATACTACCACTTGAAGGCATTCAAAATGAATTTAAAAATGCCAATATTTTATATTCAGTTGGTTATACCTCAAAAAACGAAACTTATGAAATTAAACAAAAACTTAAAAAAGATGCAATATTAATAGCAGAGCAAGCCGATGTGGTTTTATTTATAGGAGGTTTAAACAAAAATCTTTCCCAAGATTGTGAAAATGCTGACAGAAAATATTATAATCTTCCTTACAATCAAGCCGAATTAATTGAATCTATTTCTAAAATTAATAAAAACACTGCTGTTATTCTAATTAGCGGAAATGCAGTAGATCTTTCTTGGCGATATAGAGTAAAATCGATACTACAATCTTGGTATCTTGGAAGTGAGTCAGGAAATGCTTTAGCTTCGATTTTGAGTGGTAAAGTAAATCCCTCAGGTAAACTCCCTTTTTCATTTCCTAAGAAATTATCAGAAAATGCTGCTCATTTCTATGGTGAATTATCTTATCCCGGAAATGGTGAAACACAATATTACAAAGAGGATATCTTGGTGGGCTATCGCTGGCATGATACAAAAAAGATTAAACCCGAATTTGCATTCGGACACGGACTTTCATATACTTCTTTTCAATTTTCTGAAATCATTTCGGATAAGAAAACTTATAATTTAAATGACACTATTAAGATTAGTTGTAACTTAAATAATCTTGGAAAAATTAATGGAAGTGAAGTTGTACAAGTTTATATGGGAAAAGAGAATTCAAGGGTTGAAAGGGCACTAAAGGAGTTAAAAGGATTTAAAAAAGTATTAGTTCAAAAGGCGAGCACAAAAAAAGTTGAAATCTCCATCCCAGTTAGCGATCTTGCTTATTATGATGAAGCAATTTCAGATTGGAATATTGAAAAAGGATATTATAAAATTTATATTGGTAATTCTTCTATTAATATTTTTAAAATATTAGAAATAAAAGTTATGTGATTAAGCTTATAATTAATAATTCAATAAAAATCTTGATTTATTTAGGTTTTATGGTACACAAAAAAAATCAGATTGGTAACCTAACGTTTAACCAATTTAAGAGGTTATGAAAAAGGAGAACTAAAAGAAGAATAATANCCTATGCTAAGAAATTTAAAAAACAAGCTATTGGATGTGGAGTTGTAGTTGGTGGGTATACAGCTATAAATTGCCTTATAGATNTCTAAATATTGGTAGATTATTCTACTATATATTTTACCACAAGACAATTTACTCTGTAACTAGCGGAGAAAGAGGGATTCGAACCCCCGGAGGTGTGACCCTCAACAGTTTTCAAGACTGCCGCATTCGACCACTCTGCCATTTCTCCATGTGCGAGTGCAAATATAAGTGGGTTTTATATTCTTTTCAAATAGTTTTTGATGTTTATTTTTTTATAAATTATTTATATTTAGAAAATATTGTGAAAATCAAATGAGTACCATCATTATTAATTCCCTATTTTTGTCAAAATCTTCTTAAATGAGCCTTATTAAAGCCTTAGAATGGCGATATGCCACAAAAAAATTTGATGACACTAAGATTATTTCTGATATAGAAATTAAAAAAATTAAAGCAGGATTCAACCTCAGTGCAAGTTCATATGGGCTTCAACCTGTAACTATGATATTGGTCCGTAACAAGACAATTCAAAAAGAACTGGTCGAGTTTTCTATGAATCAAAAACAAGTTTATCAAGCTTCTCATTTAGCAATTTTCTGTGTAAAAACATCCATTGAGTCGACATATGTAATTGAATATTTTGAACGTATTAAAGCAATTCGAAAAACAGATGATAAGATTTTAGATTCGTTTAGAACACATATTATTGAAACTTTTAGTGGGAAATCTTCAGATGATACTTATCTATGGGGGGCAAAGCAAGCCTATCTAGCAATGGGGAATTTATTAGCAGTATGTGCAGACCTTCATATTGATGCCTGTCCCATGGAAGGTTTTGATCCAAAAAAATATGATGATTACTTTAATTTAAAGTCAAAAGGTTTAAAATCAGTTCTTATAATGCCAATGGGTTTTAGAGCAGAGGATGACAAATTTTCAAAAATGAAAAAAGTTCGTAAACCTATTTCTCAATCTGTTATTGAAATTTTGTAATTATGCCTGGATTCGAACTATTCGGAGATAAAGAACGAAAAGAAGTACAAGATGTTTTGGATTCTGGTATTTTAATGCGTTATGGATTTGAAAGTCTTAGAAACGGTCATTGGAAGGCTAATGACTTAGAAAAGGCAATAGAAAAGCGTTTTGATGTCAATCATGCACAACTTGTAAGCAGTGGAACAGCAGCTGTTAGTNTGGCGCTGGTAGCTTCTGGTATTGGCGATGGGGACGAAGTCATTATCCCAAGTTTTACTTTTGTAGCTAGTTTTGAAGCAATTTTAATGATAGGGGCTATCCCAATTGTTGTTGATATAGATGACACTCTAACTCTAGATATAAGCTCTGTTATTTCTGCTATAAGTCCTAAGACTAAAGCTATAATGCCTGTTCATATGTGTGGTAGTATGGCAAATTTAAATGCATTAAAATCAATTTGTAATAAGCACTCATTGTTGCTAATTGAAGATGCTTGTCAAGCTATTGGTGGAACATACAATGGTCAATCTCTAGGTACGATTGGGGATTTTGGTTGTTTTTCTTTTGATTTCGTAAAGACTGTAACATGTGGAGAGGGTGGTGTAGTTGTTACAAATAATAGCAAATATGCTAAAAATCTTGACCAATTTAGTGATCATGGACATGACCATAATGGATACGATCGTGGTGCTGAATTACATCCTTTTTTAGGATACAATTTTCGAATTTCAGAACTAAATGCTGCTGTGGGTTTGGCACAGTTCCGCAGAATAGATGAATTTTTAGAAATTCAAAAAAAATATTACAACATACTACGAAATGCCCTAGAANCTTTGGATGGAGTTACCTTCAGGTCTGTTCCAGAGCATGGGCAGGAAAGTTATGCCTTTTTAAATTTCTTTTTAAATGATTTAGAAATTGCTTGTCGAGTTAACAAAGCTTTTAAATCTAATGGTCTTGATGTTTGTTTTCATTATTATGATAATAATTGGCACTATATTCGAAAATGGAACCATTTAAAAGAAAATAAATCGTTGTACCCTTTTTCAGATAAAATTAAAGATGAATTAAAGAATTTAAATGAAAGGGATTTTTCTAAATCAGACTACTATATTGGGAGAAATATTTCATGTTTAATAAAATTGTCTTGGTCAAATGAAGAGGTTAAAAAACGTGCCTCTACTATGGCAGATTGTATAAAAAGTGCATATTCTAGTAGTTGATATAATCAATAATTTCTAATCCGTATCCAATCATCCCTACACGTTTTTTCTGTTTATTATTAGAAATTAATTTCAGCTTATGTATATTAATATCATGTAATATTTGTGCACCTATCCCAAAATCTTTAAAATCCATTTCAATTGAGGGCGCTTTACAGACTTTTTCAGGCTTTTGAATTGTTTCCAAAGCTGATAAGCGTTTAAGAGTTTTTTCGGGGCTAGTGTGTTGATTTATAAAAATAATAGCTCCTTTGTTCTCATTATTGATGACTTTAAACATTTCGTCTAGTTTTCTATCAGTATTATCAGTTAGAGTACCTAAAATATCGTTATTGACAGAGGTTGAATTAATTCTAGTAGGAACAACATCGTTTTTACCCCAAATTCCTTTAGTAAGAGCGATATGAATAGCATCATTAGTGGTTTGTTGGTAGGCTCTTAATCTGAAACCTCCAAAACGTGTTTGAATTTCAAAGTCATTTTTTTTGGCAATTAAAGAATCATGATCCATACGATATGCCACCAAATCTTCAATTGATATAATCTTCAAATCAAATTTTTTTGCGACCTTCATTAGCTGAGGTAAGCGAGCCATAGTGCCATCTTTATTTAAAATTTCAACTAAGATTCCAGCTGGTTGATATCCCGCTAACCTTGCTAAATCAACTGCAGCTTCTGTATGGCCTGTACGCCTCAATACACCCCCATTTTTTGCTTTTAGGGGAAAAACATGCCCAGGTCGTCCCAGGTCATGTGGCCTTGTCTTTGGGTTGATAAATGACTTTATTGTTTTNGCTCGATCACTAGCAGATATTCCAGTGCTGCAACCATTACCAATTAAATCAACTGAAACGGTGAATTGGGTATGATGTAAAACTGAATTATTTTGCACCATCATGTATAAGTCTAATTCATCACAACGAGTTTCAGTAAGTGGTGCACATATAAGTCCACGCCCATGAGTAGCCATAAAGTTAATCATATCAGCACTTACTGCTTCAGCTGCTGCTATAAAATCCCCTTCATTTTCTCGATTTTCATCATCAACTACTACAACTACCTTTCCGGCTTTTATATCTGCAATAGCTTCTTCAACTGAATTTAGCTTTCCAAAAGACGANTTTGATTTATTCATTGATTAATTTTTTGCAAATATATGTGAACACATTTAGAACTTAGGAGATTTTCGTTAAATCTTCTTTCATTTTTTTATTGAAATATATTCTGTACAAAAAAAACAGCGGTATAGCTAAAACAATAAAAATTATATTTTGAGAAGAAAATTTTACTTTTANTAATTTATAAAATTCTTTTTGANTTTTAAATACTTTAATGAAGAGTATTAAAAAAATAACAAATGCAAAAATAGAAACTGTTAGGCATAAGTGACTAATAAACTCAAAATCTATTTTTTTTAGGATAAAACTAACTATTCCAAAAATTAAAAAAATGGAATGCGAAACCATACCTATTGTAGCATTTTCATGATAATCTTGAATAAAACGGACTCCGGACTCAAAACATTTATTTTCAAATTTTCCTAAAATTTTCAGTTCCATTTCGCTAAAAACTTTGTCCGAAACATTTATATTATTAGTTTCTGTTTTATATTTTATTTCTTTTGCAATTAAAGAATTTGTAATAAGTCTTTTTTTCAAGGGAATAAGTATTGAATCTAAATCAATAAGTGCTCTATCTTTTGTAGCTCTACTTGTTAAGTAAATACTTAATGGTAACATAATAATCCCTGCAAGCCAAGTTGCAAATATTGGATTTAAGCTATTGTCTTCCGAGCTATTCTTTGCAAAAATACTTATGAAATGATAAGTTAAAAAAATTAAAATTGCAATTACCATAGGAAGTCCAATACCCCCTTTTCGAATTAATGCTCCTAGTGGGGCTCCAACAAAAAATAGGATAATACACATCAACCCCAATGCAAACTTATCATGAAATGCTATTATATGCTTGTTTAAATTAGTTGTTGCTATTTGAAGTGATTTTGACTTAACTTTTAAATCTTGCTTTATATTTTTTACAGAATTAATTCCAAATTCTAATAATTTTATTTTTTTATTTGTATTAAACAACGACAAGACATCTTGGGTTTTATTTAGAGAATCAATTGAATTATTTGCATAGTTTTGAATAATATTTTTTTGTTTTGATTTTAATATCATTTTTTTAGCAAATAATTCATTCGTTTTTTCTTTTAACCTATATAGAGAATCAATAGCTATACTTAGATCTACAACTCCTATCATACTATATAGCGAAGAAGCATCTTTTTGCTCAAAATCAACATTATTAAATTGAGATATATCAATATTGATTATATATTTATCAAAAGCACTTTTAGCTTGGGGTCTATTTTTTGTTCTTTTTTCATAATTTGCAGGCTGTAATTCATCATAGTAATTACCGTCATATAAAATAAGTTGTAAAATATTGGAAGACTCATTACTGAGAAATTCACCAGTTTTTGACTTAATTACAGTATAGTTTCCGTAAGTATTACCTTTTTTTTGATGAATTATCACATCCTCTAAAAATTTACCATTTTCACCACTTTTTTTAGCCACTTTGATATTTATATCTTTTAGTTGATTAAATTGACCTTCACTAATTGCCATTGCTGGTTTAACTCTGGCTATATTCCTTCTGAGATTAAAAAAATTATATTCAGCTAAAGGAATAACGTTGTTGGCAAAGAAAAAACTAATTATTGCCAGAAACACAATAAAAAAACTTAGACTTTTCATTGCTCGTTGTAATGAAATTCCTGTTGATTTCATCGCAGCGAATTCATAATTTTCAGAAAAGTTTCCAAAAACCATTATAGAAACTAATAAAATAGTGAGTGGTAAAACAAGTACAACAAGACGCGGTGATACAAATAATAAAAATTTTAGAATTATTTCAACCTCAAGATCTTTACCAGCTAGCTCAGATATGTAAACCCAAACAGATTGAAGTAAAAAAATTAACATCAGTATTGTGAAAACACTAACAAAAGATTTTAAATAAGTAAATAATATGTAACGATCTAAAATTTTCAAACTAGTTTTTTTAGTCTATATTATTTATATAATAGCCGTTGTATTTGGATTCGTCAAAATTGAAATTTGACTCAGGAAGAGATATATCCGATTCAAAATTAATAACTGATAATATTGTTTTTGTATCATTATATCCAATTTCAATTAAATTATCAATTTGTTTTGTTTTTGTATCAATTCCTAATAATAGATATTTGATTTCAGATTCCGAATCTATTGGAAATAGTTTAATGTATTGAATTTTCCTGCCAGACTTAATTTGAACAATATCTAAATTGTAATTATATCCTTCTTCAAAGAAATTAAATAAATTACTTGGTGATATAGTATTTTCATCTTCTTCGTTCAGTTTGGAGATTGTAACTTCTCGATCTTCAGGACTTATTGTGTAGAGTCTATTTCCGTCATATATACGTTTAACTCCTAAAATATCTAAAATATATTTATTTTTTTCAATTATTATTTTACCACTTGTTTCTTGTCTAATATTTTCAATTTCATTTACTAGAACATATTTAAAATCAATTTGAAAATTCTTATAAATTTCCATTTTTAAATTAACTTCTTCTAGTAGTCTTTGCGCCTTTAATTCTCGATCTTGAGAGTGACTAAAATTTGAAGCTAATAATAATAATAATAATCTTTAATTTAATTATTTTTTTCATTGTCAAGTAATTGATTTAGTGCAATTAAATCTGTAATTAGTACTTGTCGAGCCTTACTGCCTTCAAAGGGGCCAACTATTCCAGCAGCCTCAAGTTGATCTATTAAACGACCTGCACGGTTGTATCCTAATTTTAATTTTCTTTGTAATAGCGAAGCTGAGCCCTGCTGTGCGGTTACAATTACTTCTGCAGCCTCTTTGAATAATTTATCCCGATCATTAATATCTATATCAAGACTTGTGCCAGATTCATCACTAATATACTCAGGAAGAATATAAGCACTAGGATATGCTTTTTGCGAACCTATATAATCAGTAAGACGCTCAATTTCGGGGGTGTCTACAAAAGCACATTGAACACGAGTTAAATCATTTCCTTGCGTGTATAACATATCTCCACGACCAATTAGCTGATCGGCACCAGAACTGTCTAAAATTGTTCTGGAGTCAATTTTTGATGTAACTCTAAATGCAATTCTTGCAGGGAAGTTAGCCTTAATTATCCCTGTTATTACATTTACAGAAGGCCGCTGAGTCGCAATAATCAAATGAATACCGATAGCACGTGCAAGTTGAGCTAGTCGAGCAATAGGAGTTTCAACTTCTTTTCCAGCAGTCATTATTAAATCTGCGAATTCATCAACTACTAATACTATGTATGGAAGAAACTTATGTCCATCATTTGGGTTTAACTTTCGAGATTTGAACTTTGTATTATATTCTTTGATATTACGACAAAAAGCTAACTTGAGTAAATCATAGCGATTATCCATTTCAATACAAAGTGAATTTAGGGTGTTTATTACTTTTTTATTGTCAGTAATAATTGCATCTTCAGAATCAGGAAGTTTAGCTAAATAGTGACGTTCAATTTTATTAAATAATGTCAATTCAACTTTTTTGGGGTCAACTAAAACAAATTTCACTTCGGCTGGATGTTTTTTGTATATGAGCGATGTAAGTACTGCGTTAAGTCCAACCGATTTTCCTTGTCCAGTAGCACCAGCCATTAAAAGATGAGGCATTTTTGCTAGGTTAACTACAAAAGTCTCATTATTAATCGTCTTACCTAAAGCAATAGGTAATTCCATATCTGAATTTTGAAATTTTTTAGATGCTATTACTGAATTCATTGAAACAATAGTAGCATTTTTGTTAGGGACTTCTATACCAATTGTNCCTCGACCAGGAATTGGTGCAATTATACGTATGCCTAAGGCCGAAAGAGACAATGCAATATCGTCTTCTAAGTTTTTTATTTTAGAAATACGAATACCCGCTTCTGGAATAATTTCGTAAAGTGTAACTGTTGGTCCAACTGTTGCTTTTATACTGCTGATACCAATTTTGTAGTTATTTAATGTTTCAACAATTTTATTTTTGTTGTTTTCTAGTTCTTCTTGGTCAATAGTTATTCCTTCACTATCNTATTTTTTTAACAAATTTANATTTGGGAAAATAAATTTTGACANTTCTAATGTTGGATCAACTTCTCCGTAATCTTGAACTAGTTTTGCAGCTAAATTATTAGTTTCCGAGTCTTCTTCCTGTGCAATTTTAACTTCCATTTTTAATCCATTATTTTCAGATTTTTTCATGGAACTTATCTGTTCATTATCTTTGTTTTCCTTAATACTAGAGTGATTTTCAATTGTTGGTTCTAAATTTTTTAATGCAGTTTCAAAGTTTAAAGGATTATCTTCAGCTGTAGAATTAAAATTTAGTTCATCGTCGTTGGTTTCTGATTCATTAAATTCTTCAAAATTAGATTCGTTATTTATATCTGAACTTCCATTTTTCTTTGCTGTAAATAAAAATAAAAAATCTTTTGGAGTGAGTTTAATTCTTACGGCTAAATAAATTATTAGACATAGCATTAAAATCATTATTGTTCCAATCTTTCCTGTGTAATCTTGAAAAAATAAATTCATTTCATAGCCTATCATTCCACCAAGGTTTGGGTAGGAATAAATAAAGCCAAAAACTATAGAGAACCACACAATAATTAGAGTACCCCAAAACCAATAGTTGATAAGTTTTTTCTTTGACAAATTAGCCAATATACTAATTCCAGTAATAGCTGTTAGGATGGAAAAATATAGTGACATGACTCCAAATCCCCTATAGACTAATAAATGACTAATCCATGAACCAAGTTTACTTAGCCAATTCGAAGTAGAAACTGATCGATCATCAAACTCCGTAAGTGTACTTTGGTCAATTTCACCGCTNAAAAAATAAGAAATAATAGATAGAAATAATAAAATTGATAATAGAATTAGAAAGCTGCCAAACACAAGGCGTTGAGAGTTAGTTAGCGTAAATTTCATTTCTTTTTTAATGCCTTTTGATTTTATCATTTGCAGTGTNTAGTTTAACAAAACTACAATTTAATAAACTTTATTGAATTTTTATAAATATTATTATGAANACAAAAACCCAGTACAAACTGGGTTTTTTCATGATTCAAAATAAATTAANNTAAATCAAAACGATCAGCATTCATAATTTTATTCCAAACTGCAATAAAATCATTTATTAGCTTGTCTTTGTTTTGCTCAATAGCGTATACTTCAACAATTGCACGTAATTCCGAATTTGATCCAAATACTAAATCGGTTCGGGATCCTGTTCTTACTAATTTATTAGTCTTACGATCTAAAGCTTCATAATTGTTGTATCCAGTTTTTTCCCATTTCACATCCATCGATAGCAGCATTTTAAACCAACTAGTATCAAGCTTACCATCACTCCATAAACCTTCGCCTGTGAATGAAACCCCCATACTTCTTAGACCACCAACAAGTACTGTTAACTCAACAGGATTCAATCCTAAAAGCTGTGCTTTATCTAACATAATCTCTTCTGGTGAGACTGAAAATTCTTTTTCACTATAGTTACGAAATCCACAAGCTTTTGGNTTTAGAAGATTAAATGACTCAATATCAGTATTTTCTTGAGTAGCGTCACCACGACCTGTTGTTACTTCTACTCTAGAGTCGCTAGCAAGCTCAATAGCAACGGCACCTCCAATAACGATTGTATCAGCTACACTAACTCCACAATCATTGGCAATTTTTTCAATTATGGAAATTACTTTTTTCAACTGATCCGGTTTATTTACAGACCANTTTATTTGTGGTTCTAAACGAATTCTTGCTCCATTTGCGCCTCCTCGATTATCAGATTTTCTAAAAGTTGAAGCTGAAGCCCAAGCTGTTTCAATAAGTTCAACCTGTTTGAGGCCACTAGTTTTTAGTGCAGCTCTAACAAGAGTTTCTTTTTCAGCAGACATAACAGGTGAGGGGGTAACTGGATCTTGCCATAAATAATCTATGTTTTTATAATCTCCTGCAATATAATTAGTTTTAGGTCCCATATCCCTGTGAAGTAACTTAAACCATGCTTTTGCAAAAGTTTCTTCAAATATTTCCGGATTATCTAAAAAACTCTTACAAATTTTATTGTATTCTGGGTCGACTTTCATTGACATATCTGCTGTAGTCATCATTGGTAAAACTTTTTCATCACTCCCATCAACTTGTGGTACCATATCATCTTCGATACAATTTATTGGATGCCATTGCCAAGCTCCAGCAGGACTCTTTTTACATTCCCAATCATACTTAAACAATAATTTAAGATAATCCATATCCCATTTAATAGGGTTAGTTGTCCAAGGTCCTTCAATACCACTTGTAATAGTATCTTTTCCNTTTCCGCTTNCGTGAGTNCTTGACCATCCAAAACCTTGTTCATGAATNTCTGCTGCNTCAGGATTAGGACCTTTAAAATCNTCACTATCAGCCCCGTGTGCCTTTCCAAAAGTATGACCGCCAGCAGTGAGAGCNACCGTTTCAACATCATTCATTGCCATTCGCTTGAATGTTTCTCTTACATCTTGTGCAGAAAGAGTAGGGTTTGGGTTAGCGTTTGGACCTTGTGGGTTTACATAAATTAGACCCATCTGAACAGCTGCTANAGGATTTTCTAAGTCTTGTCTCGTCTCACCATATCGATTATCACCTAACCATTCATCTTCAGAACCCCAATATATATCCTTTTCNGGGTGCCATATATCATTTCTTCCAAGTGCAGTTCCATGGTTTGGTCCACCCATATCTTCAATTGCTACGTTACCGGCAAGAACCAGAAGATCTGCCCAACTTAGCTGGTTTCCATATTTTTCTTTTACAGGCCATAGTAAACGTCTTGCTTTATCTAAATTACCATTATCAGGCCATGAATTAAGTGGTGCAAAGCGTTGAGCTCCAGTTGCAGCACCACCTCTACCATCACCAATTCTATATGTTCCAGCAGCATGCCATGTCATACGAATAAAAAAAGGTCCGTAATGGCCATAATCTGCAGGCCACCAATCCTTACTATCTTTCATTAAATTTTTTAAATCATTTTTTACAGATTCAAGATCTAGNGATTTAACATTTTCTCGATAGTTTATTTCACTTAAAGGGTCGCTTTTAGAATCATGCTGGCGTAAGATATCAAGATTCAAATGATTTGGCCACCAATCTTTATTTTGAGTTCCAAGATTTGGAGTTGTTGTGGAGCCGTGAAAAGGGCATTTACTCTCACTCATAATTTTTAAATTTTATAGAATTAAAATGGCATTAAATTTAATGAAAATATACAAAAATTCTGTGCTTCTGGTTTATTTATAGCTATTATAAATAAACTAAGATTAATGTTTTTATTTTTCTTTTATTTTAAATGATATTCCAGCAACTAAAAGGGTCATAAAAGGGCTTATCCAATTGAAAAAGGCATAAACAAAATAATCTTCAACGGCCACTCCTAAAACACCGCTTTGATATGCACCACATGTATTCCATGGTACTAAGACAGATGTAACTGTTCCTGAATCTTCTAATGTGCGACTTAAATTTTCAGGTGCCAGCCCTTTATCTTCATAAGCTTTTTTAAACATTTTNCCAGGAACTACAATTGCTAAATATTGATCTGATGCCGTCACATTTAGTGCTAGACAACTTGCAACTGTACTTGCAAATAAGCCAAATGTAGANCTTGCTAAACTTAGAAGAGCCTTGCTGATTTTAGATAAAGCACCAATTGCATCCATAACACCTCCAAAAACCATTGCAGATATAATCAACCAAACTGTACCAAGCATACCTTTCATACCACCTGTTGAAAAAAGAGCATTTAACTCCCTATTTGATGTCTCTACAAATGTATCCACAGTAATTGATTGTATTACCCCCTTGTACGCTGTTTCAAAATTGAATAATTCTGCTCCTGTTATATTAATTAAAATCTTTGATTGAGCTGTTGCAGCAACAAATCCTGCAACCATAACCCCGGTGAATAGTGATACCAATGCAGGGGTTTTCTTTACTATCAAAAATATTACAATAGCCGGTACAATCATTAGCCAAGGGGAAATATAGAAAGTTTGTTTAATTGCATTTAGTTTATCGTTGATGTCAGGTTCACCAATTACATCTAAATTCATTCCAATAAACATAAAAATAAGCAGTGTAATTATAAAAGTNGGGATGGTAGTAATACCCATATATCTAATATGACTAAATAATTCAGCACCTGCCATTACGGGAGCTAAATTTGTAGTATCGCTCATTGGTGACATTTTATCTCCAAAATAGGCTCCTGATAGTACTGCACCAGCGGTCATACCTGATGATACTCCTAAGCTTTCGCCTATTCCAACCAAGGCAATTCCTATGGTAGCAGTTGTTCCCCAACTACTTCCTGTAGCAAGTGAAATTATGGTGCAAATAAGCAGGGAAGCTACTAAGAAATAAGATGGGTTAAGGATTTTAAGTCCATAAAAAATCATAGTTGGAATCACTCCACTAANAAGCCAAGTACCAGCTAAAGCACCAACCATTAAAAGAATAAGTAATGCATTAGTTGATGATTTTAAATTATCGGCTATTTCGTTCATTATTAGAGAATAAGAAACATTATTTTTTCTACCAATAGCAAATGCTACACTAGCACCTAAGAGTAATATAAACTGATTACTACCAGAAATGGCATCATCTCCAAAAACAAAAAATACATTATAAAAAAGTAAAACTACCAACACAAAAATTGGAATGAAAGCTTCAATAAGCGATATTTCTTTTTTTTTGCTATTATTTGTATTTTTAAAATATGTGTTTTCCATATATGTTATAGGGGGGGATATTTATTTTTAAGATTTTATCTTAATTTCGGGTATGATGCAGGATCACATTCATGCATTATCTCATATACCTTTTCAAAAATATCATTTTTTGATGGTTTACTAAAATAATCTCCATCAGATCCATAAGCTGGTCTATGTTCTTTAGCGGTAAGTAACTGCGGTTCACTGTCAAGGCTTTCATAAGCCATATTTTGCTTTAAAATTTCAGAAAGTATATATGCAGAACCACCACCAGGTAAGTCTTCATCAATAATTAANAGTCGGTTTGTTTTTTGAATGCTTTTCACAATATCATGATTCAAATCAAATGGAATTAGAGATTGAACATCAATTAATTCGACACTAATATCTACACCTAATAATTCCCTTGCTGCTTGCTCAACAATCCTCAGTGTGGAGCCATACGAAACAATTGTTAAATCACTGCCTGATTTTACAGTTTCAACAACTCCAATAGGAGTTTTAAATAGTCCTAAATTATTTGGTTTTTTTTCTTTTAATCTATATCCGTTCAAACATTCAATTANTANAGCAGGTTGATCNCTTTCTAAAATAGTATTGTAAAATCCAGCTGCTTTAGTCATATTTCTTGGAACTAGNACATGAATTCCTCTGACAAGATTTAAAATTCCTCCCATCTGAGAGCCAGAATGCCAAATTCCTTCAAGTCTATGACCTCTAGTTCTAATAATCATCGGAGCTTTTTGTTTACCCAATGTCCTATAATGCAAAGTGGCAAGATCATCACTAATTATTTGCAGAGCATAAATTAAATAATCTAAATATTGTATTTCTGCGATTGGGCGGAGCCCACGCATAGCCATCCCAATTCCTTGACCTATAATCGTAGCTTCTCTTATTCCAACATCAGCTACACGCACTGAGCCATATTTTTCTTGTAATCCCTCTAAACCTTGATTGACATCTCCAATAGCACCTGAATCTTGCCCGAATATCAAAACTTCAGGGTATTTTGAAAAAATTTCATCAAAATTATCACGTATTATTATACGACCATCAACAAATTCGGTATCTACTGGATATGAGGGCTGAACTGGCATTATTTTCTCAGCGCTTAGATTCGATTCGCTGTATAATAAGCTACTATAATTTGATTGCTCAGCTTTTGAATATTGATTAATCCAATTAATGAGCATATTTTTTTCATTATTATTATCATTTATTATGAATTTTAAGACATCTCTTGCAGTAGTAAGAATGTCTNTTTTTATTGGTTCATTAATTGATTTTAGTTTTTCAATTTCTTTTTCGATTAAAACTCTTTGAGGGNATTTTANNGCNACTGAGTTTAACAATGAAATTAATGTTTCTTTATTTTCAATGATGGGCTTTAAAAAATCACTCCAAGCTTTAGTCTTAGATTTTTTTACCTGTGACTTTATTTCTTTTTCTAAATCAAAAAGCTCTTCATCAGATGCAATATTGTTTAAAATTATCCATTCTCTAAATTTTAAATTACAATCATTTTCTTTTTCCCATTTAAGTCGTTTGGGGTTTTTATATCTTTCGTGTGAACCAGATGTAGAATGCCCTTGTGGCTGTGTTAGCTCTTCAACATGAATTAGTATAGGTACATGCTCATTTCTTGCAATTTGACTCGCCTTTTCGTAACAATCAATCAAAGACGGATAATCCCATCCTTTAACATTGAATATTTCATATCCTTTGTCGTTTTTAGATCTTTGGAATCCTTTTAAAATTTTTGAAATATTTTCTTTNGTTGTTTGGTGTTTTGCATGAACAGATATTCCGTAGTCATCATCCCAAACACTTATTACCATTGGAACTTGAAGNACACCAGCAGCATTAAATGTTTCAAAAAATACTCCTTCACTTGTGCTTGCATTTCCAATAGTGCCCCAAGCAACTTCGTTTCCGCCATCAGAAAATTTTGAAGAATCATAACCCTTAATGTTTTTATAAACTTTTGAAGCTTGAGCAAGTCCTAATAGTCTTGGCATTTGTGATGCAGTAGGGGATATGTCAGAGCTTGAATTTTTTTGGGTTGTTAAATTTTTCCATTTAAAATTATCATCTAATGAATGAGTTACAAAATGGCCTCCCATTTGCCGTCCAGCACTCATTGGATCAAATTCAATATCAGTGTGTGCATAAAGCCCTGCGAAGAATTGTTCAGGTGAGAGCTTTCCAATAGCCATCATAAATGTTTGGTCCCTGTAATATCCTGATCTAAAATCTCCTTTTTTGAAAGATTTTGCCCAAGCAATTTGTGGTAATTCTTTTCCACCTCCAAAAATTCCAAATTTAGCTTTACCAGTAAGAACTTCACGTCTTCCAAGTATACTACATTCTCTACTCAAGACAGCAATTTTGTAGTCCTCTATAATTTCATTTTTAAACTGCTCAAAGGTAATATTCTCTGTTAGGCTTCCTTTTTCTATCATAAAAAAGATTTTTGCAAATATACGCATTAATAGCTGTATGACCAATCTTCATCTTATTTCAACTTTTTCTAATCTTTCACAAAATGATTATTTGTATGCTATAACTTTACTGTGAATTTTATAACATGATTTTTANTGGCATACAATTTTAAAACCACTTCCTAGTAAATAATGAAGCTAATTTTGAAATGTCAGTTGTAAGTACAAAACGTATTTTTTCAGAATAATTAGATTGATTAATTTCCCAGCCTAAATTTGAATACACAGGAAAATAAAGTTCGAAATAATCAATTATTAAATCCAATCTAACTCCAGAATCATAGGCAAAAAACGGCTGGTTCCCTCGATTTTTTACATATCCTAAATCAANATATGCCTGAACATAACGCCAAATTGATGCACTTGTATTAACAGAAGTAATCCATTGATTGGCAAATGCAGGCTCTAATTTAGACTTGAAACCTCCTTCAGCGATAACTAATTGTTGAGATAAAAATCCTGAAGATTCTGATTGTCCTAAATAATTATAATCAAATAGATAATTAATGGGTCTATCTAATGCATAATTGAAACTNGTTTCGTTTGTTGGTAATCTATTGTATATAAAAGCACCTGCAAACAGTCTAAACTTATATTGTTGATTTTTTGGAGTACGTTTTCGTATTTCATAATTAAAATTTATTTTTCCGAATCTTTTTGATAGTTGAATGTCAGCCGACCAGTTTTTGAAATTTGCTATATCGTTATCTAAACTTATATAGCGTAAATTAAAAATCTTATATGGTGGTATATCATTTTCGTCTAATATGCTTCTAGAATTATCTTTTTGAATATTAATATATCTAAACTGTAAGTGATCTACTGAATTGGAGCGTAAATCATCATTAGATCTGAAACTAAATTGAGCAAAAGGTTGAATTTTTGTTATGAAAGCACCATAATCAAAACTTGAACGGTCAAATGTAAAACCTATCATTGAATTATATAGTTTTTTATTTTCATAAAATCTGTTGTAAATAACTTTAGCATTTCCAGCAAGATTATTTGATCTAGTTCCAAAAGTGGGAACTAATGCATAAACTAATGGTTTGGCAAGAAGGCTTCTATTATTAATATTTAATCCAATTTTGAAACCATCATAAACGTTTTGAAATTCAACTACAGGCATAATATTCAGTTGATTAAAATCAGGATCCTGAATATCTCTAAAGATTCGTATTTGTAATGGTTTATTTAAAATTGTATTGCCAACTGATTTCCAATTATTTTTTCTATTAAATTCTGGCGATTCATGTTTATAGTTTAAAACAAATTTGTCAGCTTTGGTATTTGGGGTTGTGATCGTTTTAAAATTGGAGAATCCTTCAAGCCATTTTGTTGTTATTGATTTTCCATCTTTTATAGATGTAATAGTGACTGGATAAGCTCCATTATTCAAATTTTTGATTCTTATTTTTATGGAATCATTTTTTAAATAAATTGATTTAATTTTATAATCAGAACTAAAAGATTCAGAAATAAAATTTTCAAAAAACCAATCTAAATTCTTATTTGTTTTATCTACCAAAAAAGATTTAAAANTTTCAATTGAAGTAATTTCCCCTTTTTGTTTTATTAAAAAATCTTTAATCCAACTAATTTCATCTTGATCACCAATATAATTTTTCAAATACATTAAACCTATGGCTGATTTGTAGTAAGAAGTGAAACGTTCATTAAAACTTAATAATTTGGATTTTGGAGTTGTCAAGGCCTGGTCTCTACCGGTACGAATCATTTGGTAGTAGGTAAGGCGGTATTGTTCAGAATAATTAAGCTTTGAAAAGTTATAATTTCGAATCCCCCAAAAATCAGCTAATTTTCCAATAAGTTTTTGATTCGGATAATANGTATCCAAGTAACGAATCAATAAAAGCATTTGAAATCCATTTTTCAGCCAATATTCTTTTCTAGGGTCAGTATCAAATATTTGATCTAATTGATTTTTAATAATATTTTTTGCAATAACTAATTCATATTTAAAGTCCTTCGGGAATGGAGATAGAAAATCAGGTAATAAAGCTAATCCATAAAGATTATTTTTTTTCAGATCTACCCTTGATATTATAATTTTATTTTTTGGTGCTTTAGGTATATTTTGCTTTACAAAAGCATTCACTTTATTGAATATTTCAATTTCTTTTAATGAATCAATATTTTTATTAATAATATTAGTAACAATATTGATTGAGTCAGATTTAAAATTTCTAAACTTTTCCTTAGTTATATAAACTTTATGATTTTTTATTTTTTCTCCAACGTAATGATATTGAACTCTATTTTCTGAAGTTGTTTTTTTAAGCATATTTAATTCACAATGCACTTGATGGGATTTGGGTACATCAATAGATAAATTAATGTTTGATTTTGTAGTATATGGACTATCAAAATTTAAATTACTGTATAATTTCCATCCACCATCATATACCGCAGGAGTTAAAAACCAGCTATTTAAGATATAATCGTTTTCTTTTGTCTTCCCATAACTTGTAAAATCATCACTTTGAATAATTAGTGAATATTGCAAGCTTATATTAATTATATCATTTGGTTTTAAAGGATTTTTTAATATAATTTTTATCAAATCATAATTTGAGGACTCTCGAATAAAACTCAGTTTATTGTTGTATTTATCAAATATTGACTCAATATTTGTATAACCTCTATTTTTTTTATTTGCTACGTATAAATCAATATTAAATTCGTTCAATAATTTCTTAACTAATTTTGTATCGCTTCTGCTGTAACTTGAAATCCAATCATTCAGATAAATTTCGTTGAGGGTTGTTTTGGATGTATTTGTGTAAGATATTGTTTGATCAATATTAATCTCATTATTTAGTGTATCAACAATCGCATTAACTTTAATTTTATTTTGTGCCTTTATTTCATTAGTAAGGGACGCTAATAAAAAAACTAATGACAAAAGCTTAAACCGAGCTATTTTATTTAGATAAATAATATTAATCAAAAATTTGGGCTAAGTTGATATTGTTTNTA
Organism: Formosa sp.; assembly: GCA_002698705.1. Classification (GTDB taxonomy): domain Bacteria; phylum Bacteroidota; class Bacteroidia; order Flavobacteriales; family Flavobacteriaceae; genus UBA3537. The sequence continues at coordinate 94,775 of NZZM01000015.1, forward strand.
AAAAGCATCTAGAATTTCTGTAACCTCTTCTGGAGTATCAACCAAATGAATTAAGTCCATATCTTCAGGGCTAATTGCTTGGTTTTTTTCTAGTAAAATCTCTTTTATCCATTCAATTAACCCCTCCCAATACGATGTTCCAACCATTATTATAGGAAATTTTTCTATTTTATTTGTTTGAATTAAAGTTACTGCTTCAAATAATTCATCTAAAGTTCCAACTCCGCCTGGCATAACAACAAATCCTTGCGAATACTTTACAAACATTACTTTTCTAACAAAAAAATAGTCAAAATCAAGNCTTTTATCGGAATCAATATATGGGTTNTCCTTTTGTTCAAAAGGTAATTCAATATTTAAACCGACTGAAGTCCCACCGGCTTCTTTAGCTCCTTTATTAGCAGCTTCCATTATCCCTGGACCTCCACCAGTAATTACTCCATATCCAGCTTTTACAATTGATTTTGCAGTATTAACAGCTAATTTATAATATTCAGAGTTTTCAGGAGTCCTAGCTGAACCAAAAATTGAAACACAAGGTCCAATTTTACTCATCTTTTCAAAACCATTAACAAATTCCCCCATTATTTTAAATAACGCCCAAGAATCATTAGTTTTTATCTCATTCCANCTTTTGTGATGTTGTAGTCTCATAATAGAATTATATATCGTCTAAATTAGCTCTTTTTTTAAATACTTAGCAGTATGGCTAACTTTGTTTTTAATTAATTCTTCTGGTGTGCCATGAGCAATAATTTCCCCACCTGCTTTACCACCCTCCAAACCTACATCAATAATGTAATCAACAGTCTTAATGACGTCTAAGTTGTGTTCAATGATGATAACTGAGTTCCCTTTATTGACTAGCTTATGTAAAACTTTTAGAAGTATTCTAATATCCTCGAAATGAAGCCCAGTCGTTGGTTCATCTAAAATATAAATTGTATTTCCGGTATCACGTTTACTTAATTCTGATGCTAATTTAATTCTTTGAGCTNCACCTCCTGAGAGAGTAGTACTTTGCTGACCCAAAGTTATATACCCCAACCCAACATCTTTNATGGTTTTGAGCTTTCTNTGAATTTTTGGAATTTTTTCAAAAAAATCAACAGCCTCATTAATGTTCATATTTAGAATATCACTTATAGATTTCCCTCTATATCTAATTTCTAAAGTTTCACGATTAAAACGTTTACCCATGCAGCTTTCACATTGAACATAAATATCTGGNAGAAAATTCATTTCAATAAGTCTTAAACCACCTCCTTTACATGTTTCACATCTTCCACCACTTACGTTAAAGCTAAAACGGCCTGGTTTATANCCTCTAATCATTGATTCAGGTATTTTTGAAAATAGATTTCTTATTTCACCGAAAACACCAGTGTAAGTTGCTGGATTACTTCTTGGGGTTCTNCCAATTGGAGTTTGGTTTATTTCAATAACTTTATCTAAATTTTCTAATCCTTTGATGGACTTGTAAGGAAGAGGTTCTTTAACACCGTTAAAATAAAAATTATTTAAAATTGGGTAGAGTGTTTCATTTATTANAGTTGATTTACCACTTCCTGAAACTCCAGTTACTCCNAGCATTGTCCCTAGTGGTATTTTAATTGAAATATTCTTAAGATTATTTCCTGTACAACCTTTAAGNTNTAAAAATTTACCATTTCCTTTACGTCTTTTTTTTGGTACATNAATAGCTATTTCTCCACGTAAATATGCGCCTGTAATAGTTTTNGCTNGTTTTAATTCTTTTGGACTACCTTGACTAATGACGGCTCCCCCATTTTTACCAGCATTGGGGCCAATGTCTATTACATAGTCAGCTTTCTCAATCATTTCTTTATCATGTTCAACTACTATAATAGAATTTCCAATATCTTTAAGAGAAATTAGTGACTTTATGAGTTTTTGATTATCTCTTTGATGAAGTCCAATNCTGGGTTCGTCTAAAATATAAAGTACCCCTAATAATTCAGAACCAATTTGTGTTGCCAAACGAATACGCTGTGATTCTCCTCCAGACAATGTTTTTGAACTTCTATTAAGATTTAAATAATTTAAACCAACATCNAACAAAAATTGAAGTCGAGTATTAATTTCTTTGATTATTTCTTTAGCAATTATATTTTGCTTTTTAGACAAATAGTTAGGTAGATCATTAAACCAAATAGCTAAATCACTTATATCCATTTCTACTAGATCAGAAATATTTTTGTTATTAATTTTAAAATATCTTGATACTTTGTTTAATCTAGATCCTCTGCAAGAAGGGCAATTAACTTTATCCATATAATTTTTAGCCCATCGCTTCACGCTGTTAGAATCTGAATTTTTGTATTGGTATTCAATAAAATTTGCAATTCCATCAAAATTAATATCATAATTTCTGGAAATTCCAAGAGATTTACTTTCAACTGAAAATTTATCTTTCCCCCCATAGAGAATTAGCTCCAATGCATCTTTAGGAATTTTACTTATTGGATCTGAAAGACTGAATTTATATCTTTTAGCAATTAATTCAATTTGTTTAAAAATCCAGGAGTTTTTTTGAGACCCTTGCGGGGCAAGGCCTCCATTTTTAATAGATAATTTGGGATTTGGTATAATTTTTTTCTCATTGATTTTATACATACTTCCAATTCCATTGCAATCTGGGCAAGCCCCTTTAGGTGAGTTAAATGAGAAATTATTTGGTTCTGGATTTTGGTAGGATAGCCCTGTTGAGGGACACATTAAATTTCGACTGAAATAGCGAGGTTTTTTAAGTTCTTCGTCAATGACCATAATCATATTGTCTCCATAACTCATGCCTGTTACAATAGATTCTTCAAGGCGTTTTGAGTTTAGTGTTTTTTCATTTACAATTAAACGATCTATAACAATTTCAATGTCGTGCATTTTATAACGATCCACTCTCATTCCTGGAGTGATATCAATTATTTTACCATCAACTCTTACTTTGACAAACCCTTGTTTTGCAATTTGTTCAAATAACTCGCGATAATGTCCTTTTCTTGAACGCACTGTTGGTGCTAGAATTGATATTTTTTTATTTTTAAAGCTCTCCGCGATAAGTACTTTTATTTGATCATCATCATAACTGATCATCTTTTCATTAGTTTCATAGCTGTAAGCATTNGAACCTCGTGCAAACAACAATCTCATAAAATCATAAATTTCTGTAATAGTTCCAACAGTGGAACGCGGGGACTTACTGGTTGTTTTTTGTTCAATTGCAATAACTGGAGATAGACCATCAATTTTATCTACATCGGGTCGCTCCAGAGAACCAAGGAATTGCCTTGCATAAGCAGAAAAAGTTTCAATATATCGACGTTGTCCTTCTGCATAAATTGTGTCAAAAGCCAAAGAAGATTTTCCACTTCCTGATAAACCTGTGATTACAACTAATTGGTTTCTAGGTATTTTAACATCAATATCCTTTAGATTATGAACACGAGCGCCTTTTATATCTATATATTCGTTAAAATTATTCATATAATTATTTCTTGGGGGCTCATAATGATAATAACCTTCAAATAATAAACTTTAATGACATTCCTCATTAGCTTATAAATTTTTGTTTCATTGTTATGCAATTACTTCTAGTTTAGCAAAACGTAATAATAGTTTTTTAACTCCCACTGAATTAAATTTAATTTCGGCTTTTAAATCTGCTCCTTTTCCTTCAATTTTTACTACCTCACCATTTCCAAAGCGTTGATGATTAACAATATTACCAATGATTAGTTTAGAGTCAAATAAGTTAGTTCTTTCAGAAGTCTTGATTATTCTCTTAAGATTTTTGTGGGGCAGATTGGGTTTTTGTTNTGATTTTTGTTTATAATTTTTATATTTTGGCTTTTTGTAGCGTATAGTTGTAGGTTCTACATCACCAAATATGTCAGAACTTAACATTGGGTTAAATCTTTTTTCCTCTTTTGAAGTAGTGATATCCAAATATTTATTGTCGATTTCTTCAATAAACCGACTAGGTTCTGAGTCAATGAGTTTTCCCCAACGATATCTAGAAAGTGCATAGGTTAGATAAACTTGTTTTTTTTGCTCTGGTAACTGCTACATAAAATAATCTACGTTCTTCTTCGAGCTCATCTCTTGTATTCATACTCATTGCGCTTGGAAATAAATCTTCTTCTAATCCCACAATATATACATATGGGAACTCTAAGCCCTTAGCTAAGTGAATAGTCATTAATGCCACTTTTTTAGTATCACTACTATCTTCATTGTCAAGATCAGTNGCAAGAGCTACATCTTCTAGGAATTCTGCTAATTTTCCTGTTGAATCGACTAATTCTTTTTGTCCATCAACGAAATCTTTAATTCCGTTTAATAATTCTTCAACATTTTCCATTCGAGTTATTCCCTCAGGAGTTCCATCCTTTTTGAATTCTGTAATTAATCCACTTACTCGGCATATATGTTCTGTTAACTCAAATGCATTAGCCTTTTCGTTCATGACTTGAAAACTTTCAATCATTGTAGAAAAATTCAAAAGTTTTGACCTGGTGCCAGAATTGAGATTTATTTCAACGCTATTAATTTTTTTTAAGATTTCAAAAATTGTTATGCCTAATGAATTAGCTTTAACTATTAATCTATCTATAGTAGTTTGTCCAATCCCGCGAGCTGGGAAGTTTATAATTCTTTTTAGCGCTTCTTCATCAGAAGGATTAATGACTATTCTCAGATATGATAAAACATCTTTAATTTCTTTTCGTTGGTAGAAAGATAAACCACCATATATTCTATAATCTATGCCTCGCTTTCTTAAGGCATCTTCGATAGCTCTNGATTGAGCATTTGTTCTGTAAAGAACTGCAAAGTCAGTATTTACAGCCTGTTTATTTTCCTTATTTTCAAAAATCGAGCTTGCAATATATCGTCCTTCGTCACCATCTGTTAAAGATCTATTTACAATAATTCTGTTTCCTTCCTCATTTGCAGTCCAAACAATTTTTTCAAGTTTAGTTTTATTTTTTTCAATAATAGAATTTGCAGCATTAACAATATTTTTAGTTGATCTATAATTTTGTTCAAGCCTNTATAACTTGGCATCTTCATAATCGCGTTGAAAATTTAAAATATTATTAATATTTGCCCCCCTAAAGGCGTAAATGCTCTGAGCATCATCTCCAACAACACAAATATTATGAAAACGATCAGCAAGTGCACGAACTATTAAATATTGTGAGTGATTTGTATCTTGGTACTCGTCAACTAAAATATATCGAAAACGTTGTTGGTATTTGGCTAAAACATCTGGGAATCGAGTTAATAACTCATTGGTTTTAAGCAATAAATCATCGAAATCCATTACTCCTGCTTTAAAACATCTGTCAACATAAGTCTTGTATATTTCTCCTAATTTTGGCCTTTTCGCCATTTTATCGGCTTCAATTAAATCTGAATTTTTGAAATACGATCTTACGGTAATAAGGCTATTTTTATATGACGAAATCCGACTGTAAATCTGTTTGTATTTATATATNTCCTTATCCAAATTCAATTCTTTTATAATTGAAGATATAAGACGTTGTGAATCTTGAGTATCGTAAATAGTGAAGTTTGATGGATATCCTAAACGTTCAGCCTCAAAACGTAGTATTTTAGCGAATACAGAATGAAAAGTACCCATCCAAAGGTTCTTAGCTTCGCTATCTCCAACTATAGNAGCAATTCTTGATTTCATCTCACGAGCTGCCTTATTTGTAAATGTAAGTGCTAAAATATTGAATGGATCAACATCTTTACTCATTAAATATGCAATTCGATAAGTAAGAACACGAGTTTTTCCTGAACCTGCTCCAGCAATTACTATCATAGGCCCATNTTTTTGCAAAGTAGGAGCCAATTGTGCTTCGTTAAGTTGTATCAGATATTCTTTCAAAATGTGAAATTATCAATTAGTAAAATTAAGTAATGTAATTTGTTTTCAAGATGAGTTTAACGAATAATTATAAACAATTACAATATGGAATTTATTATATCTAAAATCATTAAATTTGTTNAGTTAAATCAATAATTTTGAGAATGGAAGAACAATTTCTAGGATTACTAATCTATTGTATTCCAGCATTAGTAACAGGGGGTATAGCATTTTTGTTTTTTAGAGAACATACTNGTAATGAAAATAAAAGAAGAAATTTTATTTTAATGAAATCNCTTCAAAAAGAAGTTTTACCACTTCGCNTACAGGCCTATGAACGTTTGACATTATTTTTAGAAAGGATTACCCCACATCAACTACTTAAACGTGTAATTCCAATTTCAAATAAACCAAATTCATATAAAGATTTACTAATTTCCAATATTGAACAAGAATACGACCATAACCTCTCACAGCAAATATATGTGTCAGATCCATGCTGGCGTATGTTATCNGCGGCAAAAAACAGTAGTTTACAAATTATCATGAATTTTAATGATGATAATGCAGATACAGCTGAAGCTATTCGTCCATTATTGTTAACAGCCCTTTCTGAATGCAAAGTTACTACTGAAATTGCTTTGAAATTTTTGAAAGAAGAAGCTTCAATTCTTTTGAAATAAGTTTTATGTCAAACGCTGTTTTACAAACACCTATTGAATATTTAAAAGGAGTTGGTCCTAACCGTGCTAGTTTATTACGTTCCGAGTTGGGTATAACATCATACCAGGACTTGTTACATTTTTTTCCTAATAGGTATATTGATCGCACCCAGTTTTATAAAATTAATAATTTACAGGCCAATAGTTCAGAGGTTCAAATTATTGGTAAAATTAGTGGATTTAGGGAAATTACTCAAAAAAGAGGAAAACGCTTAGTTGCCAATTTTAACGATTCAACAGGTAATATTGAGTTGGTTTGGTTTAGAGGTCATAAATGGATTCGTGAAAATTTAAAAACTGATACTAGTTATGTTATTTTTGGAAAAGTTAATTTTTTCAATGGGAATTTCTCTATGCCCCATCCAGATATCGAACTTAAATCTGAATTTGAAAAAAGTATACGAACAGCTATTTTACCCATTTATCCATCAACTGAAGTTTTGACTAATAGGGGTATCTCTAATCGTGTAATATGTAAATTGATGGAGCAGTTGTTCCTGAATTTGAATGGAAAGTTTAGTGAATCCCTTTCAATTTCTATAATGAATCAACATGGATTAGTTTCAAAAAGTGAGGCAATTTTAAACATTCATTTTCCCAAAAATCAAAATCTTTTAGCAAAAGCACAATTTAGATTAAAATACGAAGAATTATTTTTTATTCAATTACAATTACTTTATAAGAATCTAGTTCATAAATCTAAAATTAAAGGGTTCGTTTTTGACAGCGTAGGAACTTTTTTNAATAAATTTTACAATAATCATCTTTCTTTTGAACTGACCAGTGCTCAAAAACGAGTCATAAAAGAGATACGCTGTGATATGCATAGTAATGCACAAATGAACCGATTACTTCAAGGAGATGTTGGTTCAGGCAAGACTATTGTAGCTTTTATGTCTATGTTAATATCAATTGATAATGGATTTCAAGCTACAATGGTCGCGCCAACTGAAATTTTAGCTATTCAACACCATAAAGGTCTTCTTAAGCTCTGTAAATCTATCGGAGTTAAAATTGGATTATTAACAGGCTCTACAAAAGTTTCAGAACGCAAAATATTACATTCAAGTCTAGAGGACGGTACTTTACAAATCTTAATAGGAACACATGCGGTTTTAGAAGATAAGGTAATATTTAAAAATTTGGGACTAGCTATTATTGATGAACAACACAGATTTGGAGTTGCTCAGCGAAGTAANCTTTGGCATAAAAACTCCTTACCACCGCATATTTTAGTAATGACAGCTACTCCCATTCCAAGAACANTAGCGATGTCTGTTTACGGAGATTTAGATATTTCAATAATTGATGAACTACCTCCAGGGCGTAAGGCTATAAAGACTGTACATCGTTATGATAATAATCGATTAAAGGTTTTTCATTTCATAAAGAATGAAATAAAGAAAGGAAGACAAGTCTATATCGTTTATCCGTTGATAAAAGAAAGTCAAAAGTTAGATTTCAAAGACTTAATGGATGGTTATGAAAGTATTTCAAGAGAATTTCCACTTCCAGACTATCAAATATCCATTGTACATGGTCAGATGAAATCAGCAGATAAGGATTATGAAATGCAACGCTTTGTAAGGGGTGAAACACATATTATGGTTGCAACTACTGTTATTGAAGTTGGAGTTAATGTGCCAAATGCATCGGTAATGATTATTGAAAGTGCTGAACGTTTTGGATTATCACAATTACATCAATTAAGAGGTAGAGTAGGGCGAGGTGCTGATCAAAGCTATTGTATTTTAATGACAACAAATAAACTTGGAAATAATAGTAAAACTCGTATGNAGACCATGGTACGAACTAATGATGGATTTGAAATTTCTGAGGTAGATTTGAGTTTACGAGGCCCAGGTGATTTGATGGGTACACAGCAAAGTGGTGTTTTAAAGTTGAAAATATCAAACATTATAAAAGATAAACAGATACTTATACTGGCGCGAGATTCTGCAAAAGTATTACTAAAGAATGACCCTCAACTAATACTTTCTGATAACTTGCCNATAAACAAAACATATATAGCAATGGGCAAATACAAGAATATTTGGAATTATATAAGCTAACAAAGAATCAATTTTTCCGATAGTAGCATTAATCTTATATTTGAATAAATTTTAATAATGACTTTAATTAAATCAATTTCTGGGATTCGTGGTACCATAGGAGGTTATGCCAATAATAATTTAACTCCAATTGATGTAGTTAAATTTTCTGCTGCATATGGAACTTGGATTAAAGAGCAACGTTCAAAATCAGTTTACAGAGTAGTAATTGGTAGAGACGCTAGAATTTCAGGTGNAATGATTCAAAATTTAGTTATTAATACACTTACTGCAATGGGTATTGATGTAATTAATCTTAATTTATCTACTACTCCAACAGTTGAAATAGCTGTTCAGATGGAGCACGCTGACGGAGGAGTAATCATCACAGCAAGTCACAACCCTAAGCAATGGAATGCTTTAAAATTATTAGACTCTAACGGAGAATTTTTAAATTCTAAGCATAGCAAAAGGGTACTGGATTTAGCAATATCAGAAAATTTACTTTTTTCAGAAGTTGATAAACTTGGTAATGTTACTTCAAATGAAGCATATTTTGATATACACATTGATTCTGTTTTAGATTTAGATTTTGTTAATCTAGATGCTATTCGTAGTTGTAATTTTAAAGTTGTGATTGACGCAGTAAATTCTACAGGTGGTATTATTATCCCGTTATTACTTGAGCGGTTAGGGGTTGAGCCAATTAAACTTCACTGCAATCCTGATGGACACTTCCCTCATAATCCAGAACCTTTAAAAGAGAATTTAACTGATTTATCTAAAAAAGTAATTAGTTCAGGTGCTGATTTTGGAATTGCCGTAGATCCTGATGTTGACCGTTTAGCTTTTATGGATGAAAATGGGATTCTTTTCGGCGAAGAGTATACCTTAGTTGCATGTGCTGATTATGTTTTAAGTATTAAAAAAGGTAATACAGTCAGTAATTTAAGCTCTACAAGAGCTTTACGTGATGTTACAGAAAAGCACGGAGGTATTTATACTTCAAGTGCAGTTGGCGAGGTTAACGTAGTTGANATGATGAAAAAAACTAATGCTATTATTGGAGGTGAAGGTAATGGTGGAATCATACTGCCAGATTCACATTATGGACGAGATGCTATAGTTGGAATTGTTTTGTTTTTGAGTTTATTAGCTGAAAAGAAAATTTCCGTTAGCTCTCTAAAATCAACTTACCCATTGTATTTTATGAGTAAAAAGAAAATTGATTTAAATTCTAATATTGATTTGGATGGATTATTGGCAACAATTGAGAAAAAATATGAAAATGAGTCTTTGAATACTATTGATGGAGTAAAAATTGATTTCCAAGATTCGTGGGTCCATCTACGTAAAAGTAATACTGAGCCTATTATAAGAATATATGCTGAAGCTACCTCTCAAGATGAGGCAGATGTTTTAGCTAACCGTTTTANAACAGAATTAAAAACTTAATCTTTACGATATTTCCAGCGTTTGTGAGTCCATAAATAGTACTCTGGCTTATCATAAATTTGTTTTTCTACAAGTTTCAAAAATTTATTCGTGATTTCGTAATCTTTATATTCTTTTGGGTTTTCTGCTAAGACTTCAAAAGTTGCTTCATAATGGCCTCTTTTAATNCGTTTTACAGCAAAAAATACAACGGGTAAGTCTAATTTTTTTGAAAGCATTTCTGCACCAGTGTGTATAGGTACATTAACTCCCATAAANTCATTCCAATGAAAGGCTTTATTTTTTTTTGGAGTCTGGTCTGATGCAAATCCATTAATAGTTAAAAGACCATTTTTTTTATTCTCTGTTAGAACAGGAATGGTTTGCTTAGTTGTTATTAAATATGAATTATAACGCGCTCTAATTTTTTTTACTAAGGCATCAAAATATTTATTTTTTAATCTTTTNTAAATTGCAAAAGTTTTATGGCTAGTGTAAGCCTGAAGAATAAAAATCCACTCCCAACTNGCGTAATGCGCACACATNAAAACGATACTTTTGTTACGTTTTTCAAAGTCTTTTATAACTTCAATGTTTGTAAACTTAAAACGTTTTTTCATGTCTTCTAAGCTTATATTCATAGATTTGATAGCTTCTAGAATCATGTCACACAAATGATGATAAAAAACTTTTGATATACGTATACGTTCATTAGGAGTTTTTTCTGGAAAAATTAACTCTAAATTGTCCATAACTGTTTTTTTTCTATATCTAAAAACGTAGTAAAATAGAATGTACAATCCATCTGAAAGCGCATATAACATGCGAAATGGAAGAAGTGAAACTATCCATAAAAAAGGATAAATTAGTAAGTAGGTAAATAATTGCATAAATTAAGCTTAAATTTACTTTGTAAATATACTTTATTTAACTGAATTAGTTTCTTATAAATATGAATCTGCAAATGCTTATAATCATTACAGCTAATGTTTTAGCATCAATGCGTGGTTTTCGTGATTACACTTTTTTTCAGCAATATAAGTTTAGCGTTAAGGCTATTAAAAGAGGTGAGAAAATACGTTTTTTTAGTTCAGGTTTTTTACATGTTGATTGGCAACACCTCTTATTTAATATGTTGACATTCTATTTTTTTGCAAACATTGTAATAGTTAAGTTAGGTGTTTTAAACTTTTATTTAGTTTATATTTTTTCCTTACTATTTGGTAATTTACTATCATATTATTTTCATAAGAATGAGCCCCATTATAATGCTGTTGGTGCTAGTGGTGCTGTTACTGGAATTGTCTATGCCGCTATTTTATTAAGTCCTGGAATGAAGATGTTTATTTATTTTATTCCTATACCAATACCTTCTTATTTCGTTGGAGTAGGTTATTTGCTTTATTCAATTTATGGTATGAAAAATAAAACAGGTAATATTGGACATGACNCCCATTTTGGAGGTGCTGTTGGTGGNTATTTAATGGTATTAATTTTGGCTCCTTGGGTGTTGGAATACCATTTATGGATGGTTTTAATCTTAGCAGCTCCCATTGCGCTGTTACTATATTTAAAATGGAAAAATNGAATTTAGTTAGCTAGTAAGGCTTCAATTTTGTTGATTAATTCTGCACCTCTTAGTCTTGAAGCTATTAATTTACCCTTGTCATCAAGTATAAAAGTTGCAGGAATTGAAGAGATATTATATAACTGAGCAACAGGGTCTCTCCAAAATTTTAAATTTGAGACATTGTACCAAGAAAGTCTATCCTTTTCAATTGCATCAATCCAGCGTTGCTTTTGATCAGATCTGTCTAGAGACACACTAATAATTTCAAGACCTTTTTCATGATATTCATCATATAGTTTTACAAAGTTAGGGTTTTCAATTCTACATGGTTTACACCAGGAAGCCCAAAAATCAAGGATTGTTACTTTACCAAGTATTTCATCTAAAGTAATCATTTCGCCAGTTGGAGTAGGGGCGGAAAAATTTGGTACNTTNGAACCAATATTTAATCCATCACTTTTAGATGCAATTGTAATTTTTTGTTTAATATTTTGAACTAATAATCTGTTAGATTCTTTATTTAATAAATCTTGACTCATNGATTCAAGTACTAATTTGGCTAAATCAATATCAAATCCCTTTTGACCTGTGACACCGTCTAACAGCATTAAAGAAAAATCAGAATTCGGGTTTTCTAGTAAAAAATTTAAACCAAAATTTTTCATTTTTTCTCTTAAAATTAAATTTTTTGATTGAAGTTCTTTTACAATTACTGGGTTNTTACGATTAGTCATGTATTCTTGACGTAAATCGNTCATATTTGTAACAAGATTTTGATAACCNTCTTTATATTTTGTGAAAATTGAATTATTTTTTCCTCCAATAATTTCGGATTTTTGTATGCTGTCTTTAAAAATATTAGCAGTAATTTCACCAGATTCTANNACTAGNGCAGATTGGCCTAAAANACCATCAATTGTNAAAATTCTCATNTCCGGCGCTTCAATAGTTCCTTTAAATTCAAAATATCCNTTCGAAACTATTGCTGTATCGGTCACTCTTCCTTTTTGACCATTTTCGCTCATTTTTAAATATACACGAACACCATCTACAACACCTGTGGCTTTACCCTTGACTAAGAACTCAAAATCTGATATTTTNTTAGANTTACAACTAACAATAAGTAATAATGTCAAAGCTTTNAAAAGNAAATAGTTTTTAAACATTTTTTAAATTTTANCAAAAATAAATAAAATTTAATAACCNTAATGATTGTTATAATATTAATACTTTTGTGAAAAATAATTATGAATAATCAAGATACCATTATTGCTTTAGCTACTCCATCTGGAGTAGGTGCTATTGCTATTTTGAGAATTTCTGGAACTGANGCCATAAGTATTTGTAATAATCTATTTAAATCTATTCACAATAAAAATTTATTAAATCAATCAACCCACAGCTTACATNTAGGGCATATTATTGATGGTTCTAGAGTTTTAGATGAAGTTTTGATTAGTTTATTTAAAAACCNTCAATCTTATACAGGCGAGGATACTATAGANATTTCCTGCCATGGAAGTTATTATATTCAACAAGAAATTTTACAACTATTTATACGAAATGGTTGCAGGGCTGCTGCGCCTGGCGAGTTTACACTTCGTGCCTTTTTAAATGGAAAACTTGATTTAAGCCAAGCTGAGGCTGTAGCCGATTTAATAGCTAGTGATAGCGCTTCTGCTCATGAAATTGCTTTACAACAGATGAGAGGAGGTTTTAGTTCAGAAATTAAAGAGTTACGTNAGGAATTACTCAATTTCGCTTCACTNGTTGAATTAGAATTAGATTTTTCAGAGGAGGATGTGGCCTTTGCAGATCGTAAGCAGTTTGAAGAACTAACAGAACGAATTATAAGAGTATTGAAGCATCTTATTGATTCTTTCTCAACTGGAAACGTAATTAAAAATGGTATTCCAATATCTATAATTGGTGCTCCAAATGTTGGTAAATCAACTCTTTTAAATACATTACTAAATGAAGATAAAGCTATTGTAAGTAATATTGCAGGAACCACTCGTGATGCTATTGAAGATGAATTAATTATTGANGGTATTAAGTTTCGTTTCATTGATACAGCAGGAATTCGTAACACTACTGATTTAGTTGAGTCTATAGGTATTGAAAAAACATATGAAAAAATGTCTCAATCAAAAGTTATNATACATTTAATAGACCCNACAACAATAACTAATTCTAATATCTCTAGTGTAACTAATAGTATCAATAGAACAAAAAACAAATATCCTAATACCGAGTGTATTGTAGTTTTGAATAAAATGGATGTTNTAAATGATTCAAAGATATCAACNCTATTGNTTAAACTTAATCCNCTAAAAATAAGTGCAAAAAATGGTAATGGTATAGATAAACTTAAAGTTAAACTCTTAGATTTGATTAAAACAGGTAAGCTTAACAATAATGACACAATTATTACTAATGTCCGACATTATAATGCTTTACTTGAAGCTTTAAAAAATATAAAGAGTGTGCAAAAAGGACTACTTTCAGGTGTTTCAGGTGACCTTCTAGCAATCGATATTCGTCAAGTTTTATATCATTTTGGATGTATTACGGGTGAAATTTCCACTGATGATTTGTTAGGAAATATTTTTTCCAACTTCTGTATTGGGAAGTAAGTTATTTAAAATTGAATACGGTAAATAAATAAAAAAATGACAATGAAAAGGTTAAGCTTATTATTACTATTAATCTGTTTTATAAGCTTTGGGCAAAATGATTGTGCNCCATGTGAGATTATTTCAAATCCTGATATGGAGCCAACAATTGTTAAAAAAAAATGGGACAACCTACAGAATAAAGAGTTAATTAAAATTAACTCGTTAACATCCTTACAATATCAAAATGATGATATTTATTGGCCATTCGTAGGTAATCCTTGGTGGCTCGAAAATGGTTCAGATCCATGGACTAAAGAAGCTGTTTGGGGAGAAGATTATGTCAAACCTGATCTTAATTTTAGTTCATGTGTAAATGATAATTTGAGGTGGAAATGTGGATATTCTTATGTATTAAGATTACCAAAAAATTACGATACAAATACTAAATATCCATTAATTGTTTTCTTACATGGTGGAATTTACTCCAATGGAGATTCACTAAGTAGATTAGTTAATCTTATAAATGAATTTCANATGTCTGATAATGACGAATATATCATCGTAGCCCCTATAAAACTCGGGGTTGATTGGAGTGCAAAAAAGACACAAGATGTTATTTTAGATGTCAAATCTCACCTGAATATTGCCGAAAGTAGAATCTATTTAACAGGGCTTAGTATGGGAGGGAGAGGTACATTTATAATCGCTTCTCAACTACCTGATACTTTTGCAGCTATAATGCCTTTGAGTCCACATCATCAGCCATATTCGTATATTCCTTTAAGTGATAAACTATCTTATTTACCAACTTTTTTACATCATAGTAAAAATGATAGGACTTCTAATTTTTCTATGGCTGAGTCAATGTATAAGAAGCTTTCAGAAAACAATAAAAATGTAATATTTGATATTGGAGCTTCAGGCCATAGCGGTTGGAGTGAAATTTATTCCAGTAAAGATAAGATGACTTGGCTTCTATCTTGGGAAAAACAATAATGATACTTTACTTAAATAAAATAAAAAAAGTCTACTAAGTGTAGACTTTTTAATTTATAATAAAGGATTTATTATTCCGTTTGAGACGCTAAATGAGTTTCAATTTGTGCATCAAGTCCTGACACATCCATCCAGTCCGAGAACATTACAACTTTTCCATCTTCATTGAATGCAACTACTGCATACCATTTATTATTTATAGTTGCTCCAGATTCTGTATGTGTCCCTGTCCAGGTTCCATAAATTCTAATTCCATTTGGTTCAGAAGTTGTTTCACCAACCTCTGAGTAGTATGATCCACTCCAAAAGGCTCCTTTGGAGTCAATACCTCCATCTCCTGGTAAAAATGTCAAATTATCAAATTCTGAAAAATATTGATCTGCAATACTTATCATTTCAGCCTTACCAAGTATTTTATTTCCATTCCAAACTGGTGGGCTCCATTTAACAGAATCAGCTAAATATTCAGCAATTAAACTACTATCCTCAGTTTCAAATCCTTTAACATGATGATCNAAAAATGCAGTATAATTTTTTTTAAATGTTTCTTTTTGTTCTTCAGACGGTTCAGNTACATNTTTCTGACAGGACGTCATTGCAGCCATAGTAATTAGGCTTAAAAATAAATTTCTCATATTTAATTTAATTAGTTATTTATAATTGCAAAATACAATCATTAATATTTTTATCAAAAAAAAGCATCCTCTTTATTTAAGAGAATGCTTTTATAAAATTAAAATGATATTATTGTTTTATAATTTGTAATGTTTCAATCGTATCATTTGACTTAACTCTTANAAAATAAATCCCAGTATTTAGTTTATTAAGATTAATTGTGTTATTTGTTATTGAATTTCTTTCAATTTTAATTACACTCTGACCAAGTTGATTAACAACTTCTATGTTGTCAATAGGTGCATTACCTTCAATACTTAAGATATCAACTACTGGATTGGGAAAAACAGAAAATAATTTTGAATCATAATCATCAACTGAAGCAGTAGTACCTGTGGTAAAACTCCATATACTTGATGATGTAGAACCAAAACAATTATGAGTGACTATTTGCCAATAGTACGTAGTATTTTCACTTAAACCAGTAATAGTNTCACCATTTTCAAATGAGAATGTTGATGGTGTNGAAAGTANAGCNTCTGTACCAAGNAATANNTCNTANNANAGTCCAGCTTCATTTTCAACCCAAGTAAAAGCTAGTGCACCNGCTNCTCCTGTTTCAGTAATACCAAGTGCTACACTTGNTGCTCCATCCTCTGGTCCAGGTGATGTAACTGCACTCGGCGCAGCTATTGCCGTACAAGCAGCGGTTGTAAAACTAAATATTGTACCTGGTGTTGAACCCGCACAATTTGAAGCATCTACAGACCAATAGTAAGTTGTATCGGGCGCCCAATCGTATATTAGGTTAACCAAATTATTATCAACTGATAATGAACCAATACTTGGAAAACCGATTAGAGCAGTACTTAAGTTAAAAGTATAATTTTCTACTTCAGATCCTTCCAGNGCAGCAGGCCATTCAAAATTGANAATATCATTTGCACCATAATTAATAACAACGTCAGTTGCTGCATCTAAAGGTAAAGTCGGTGTGCTTACTGAGATAGGTGCTGCAGCAGTACATTGCGTAACTTCAATATTGTCTATACCCCAATAATATCCCCAAGATCCAACATAGCGAAATCTGATTTGAACTGTAGAATTACCAGCCAAAGATGACATGTCAGCAGTTGTTAGCCCTTCAGCAACAAAATTTTGTGCTCCTGTGAAAGTTACAATGTTTGTCCATGTAGCTCCACCATCGGTTGTACCTTCAACGTAACCAAAATCAGCATTTGTGTTATAAACTCTGAAGTGATGATTGAATTTTACAATTAAATCAGAATATCCAGTTAAATCCATTACTGGTGATATAAGTGATGCATTTTGAGAACCAGCTGATCCATAACCATCACTGTCTAGTAAGGCATATAAGCCATCACATCCTCCGTCAACCATTCCAGTATCACCTCCATAANCTGGAACCCCAGTATTTGCTGTATTTCCAATAACCCAGTCTCCTACGGTGCCGAACTCACTTGATGTAGTCCATCCATTAGTGAATGAGGGACCTTCTGTCCCAGTCGAAAAATCTTCACTCAAAACCTGGGCATTTGAGAGAAAAGCGGCTAATAAAAAAGCCAATAATGTAATTTTTTTCATAAGCGATAAATTAAATTGATTATAATTTTTACAAGTTATGAACCTTTTGACTGGAATCAAAAAATTTTGAGTTTATATTTAACCATATTGATATATTTTTAATTTAATATTTCATTAATTTATTTTTTCTCAATTATATTGTATTATTTGTTAACTAATAAANAAATGTAATTTTGTTTTTTTAAATTGCTTAATATNTACTTCAATACTTAAACTTATATGAAATCTNTATCAATCTTCCGTTTTACCACTTTTGTATTTACATTTATAATATCCTTTTTTATATATGATTGTAGTGGTGGCGATAGTGGTGGTAATTCCGATTCAACACCATCTCCTGCAACACTAAATGTTAGTACTACTAATTTGGCCTTTGGTGAANTATTAGTTATGGATCATTCCGATTCACAAAATATTTCAATTGGTGGATCAAATTTAATTGGATCTATTTCAGTATCATCAACTGACGGTTTTGAAATTTCATTAGACAATACTAATTTTACAAATCAATTAACTTTCTTAAATCCTCAATCAACTGTAATTTTTGTAAGATTTTCNCCTGCACAAGGNGATATTGGAAATATTGAAGGTGATTTAATTATCCAATCTCCACAAGCTGAGAATGTAGTTGTTGAACTAAGTGGAGTTGGATTATCAAACACCCCAACAATTAGCTCCAGTAATTCAAATGTTAGNTTTTCAGAGACTCAAATTTTTGAGCATTCAGAATCTTTCGGTGTTGTAGTGACTGGTCAAAATTTAACNTCTGTAATTAACTTAGTTGTTGGTGAAAATTTTGAAATTTCTCTAGATAATTTAGATTTTACAAGTGAAATTAATATTCCTTTGGTTACTGCAAATGGTGAAAATACTATCTATNTAAGATTCAGTCCAACNGANGTTGGAAATCATTCAACATCATTAACTATGCAGAGTGATTTAGCACCNACTGTTGAAGTATCACTTTCAGGTTTTGGAGCACCGGTGGNTCACACATATGAGACTTTCCAAGATCAACCTTTAGGATTTGGAGGTGGTTTTAGCCAATCTAATGTTCAAGTTTTTAATTTACACGAAGATCTCACTAATGTANGTGAAATTAAAATGTTTTTGCAAATTGATTGTCCATCAACAGGCTGTGATGATTGGGATCGCTTTGCAAATGTAAAAGTTAAGGATCCCAATAGTGATAGTTGGTTTGAAATAGGNCGTTACATTACACCATATTNNGTTGGAACACAACAACTTGANCGTGGNTTAGAATTTGATGTTACNGATTTTAAATCCTNNTTNNCAGGTNCAACNGANCTNNGNATTTANATNGAAAATTGGACNNCTAAANCNGATNNNGTNNCTNTNGAATTTGANTATNTTGANGGNACNNNAGANTANNCNTNTTANGCNGTNTCNGAAGTNTTAGGATTNCANNCNAATTCAATTGCTGGTNTNCCNTATGGTNTTAGTCATANCTTAGATTTAGATAGANCTATTCAAATTCCTTCNAATGCTGAAAGTACTGAACTGAGAACNGTTATTTCTGGATGGGGNCATGCAACNCCNNNTGATATTNANACNGGTAGANCTTGTGCAGAGTGGTGCTACAGAACTCATGATATTAAAATTAATGGATNTGCAGNNTTTCAACATTATATGGGTCCAATTGGCTGTGCAGCAAATCCGATTAATAATCAANANNNTGGGAATTGGNCTCCAGATAGGGCGGGTTGGTGTCCAGGNATGGTTGTACCGGTTAGGAAAGATGATCTAGGTACAACTTATAGTGGTTCAAGTTTCACATTCGAATATGATTTNGAAGATTGGNCAAGNGATGGCGGTACTANCAGTGNNNAAACGGGTGCATNNTATGCNACNTCNACNTATGTNGTTGTGAAAAGCTCAACTCCCNTAACTAGTCCCATAGTAAATTAGCTTTATTGTTTNAGCACCATTAGTTTAGCCCTATATCCAGTGGTTAATAACCATTGGCCAGAGCCTATTACACTGCTATTTTCATCTAAAACTTTAAGCTCTGCAGTATTAGGGCTAGAGGTGCCCTCATTTAACGCATAAAATTCAATAGTATTAAGGCCTTCATTTAATTTTATGTCCAGTACATATCCAGAGTTACTTAGCCTAATATTTGGATGTATAGTTACTTTATTTAAAATTAATTTTATTCGATCCCCATCTTCATATTCGTGATCGCGACATATAATTCTAATAAATTTTGATTTTGTTTTAATATCTCCTAAATAGTAATCTTTACTATACTTAGATACATCTTTTTTATTTTCGCTAAACGATTGATTGATTTCCCAGCTGGGGTCAACTACGTCACGCTGAGTTGTAATACCCCTTTCCTTTTTTGCGAAACCATCAATTGGAGGTATACCCATACTAATTTTAAAGCCTTTATCAGTGAGCCCTTTAATAGTTGACAACTTTAAAAGTCTTGATGCATTTTGGTCTTCTTTTTCTAGTTCTTTAGCCTTAATGCGAAGAGTTTGCTTAGCATTTTCAGTTTGAGAAAAACTATATTGTACAAATAGGTTAAAAACTAAAAGAATAATAAATTTAGACATTATTTGTTATTGCTTATCATTTGTAAAGATATAAACTTGAAACAAAATACATACCAAGCTGATTATTTCTCTGACAAATTAATTACTTTTTCTAACTTTAAATTCTCATCATTTCATTAAATTGAGTAGAATAAATTATTTTAATTTTCCATGAAAGATTCAAACGTTAATTTAATCAAGGATTTAATCAAAGTTATTGGTAAGAAATTTTTGATAACTAATAAATGGAATCAACAGCCTTATTGTAAAGGTTGGAGATATGGACAAGGAGATACCTTAGCCGTTACACTCCCTGGAACTTTATTAGAAATGTGGGATTTATTAGAAATATGTGTTTCAAATGATTTGATAATTATAATGCAAGGGGCAAATACCGGTTTGACGGGTGGCTCAACCCCATTTGGAAGTGATTACGATCGACCAATAATTATAATTAACACAATACGCATCAAAGATATTCATTTGATAAAAAATGGTAAGCAAATTATAGGCTTAGCAGGAAGTACTCTTTTTGATTTAACAAAACAGCTGGAGCCAATCGGTAGAGAACCACATTCGGTTATCGGTTCAACTTCAATAGGAGCCTCTATTATTGGAGGAATTTGTAATAACTCTGGTGGTTCTTTAGTACAAAGAGGTCCTGCTTATACAGAAATGGCATTATACGCTAGAGTAAATAAAAATGGCAAACTAGAATTAATTAACCAATTGGGTATAAATCTAGGTTTAAAACCTAGGGAAATATTAAATAATTTACAATCTAAAAATTACTCAGAATCTGATTTTATTAAAACAAAAAATATTGCATCAGACGATCGATATCATGAAATAGTAAAAGATGTTGATTCTAATACTCCTTCAAGGTTCAACTCTGATTCTAGACTATTATATGGTGCTTCGGGATCGGCTGGAAAAATCGCTGTTTTTGCTGTTAGACTGGACACTTATGAGATGTCAAAAAAATCTCAGGTGTTTTATCTAGGTTCGAATAATCCAGACGTATTTTTCAAAATTAGAAGGGATATTTTATCAAAATTCGAAAATCTACCAATTTCAGGGGATTATCTACATAGAGATTGTTATGACGCTGCAAAAAAATATAGCAAGGATACATTTATAGTTTTAGATAAATTAGGGACTACATTTCTTCCAACTCTTTTTAAATTAAAACGTAAAGTAGATTTTGTTTCAGCAAAAATGCGAATATTACCTAATAATCTTTCTGACAAGCTAATGCAATTCTTAAGTAATTTTTGGCCCAATCATTTACCGAAAAAAATGGAAAACTTTAGAGAATTATATGAACATCACTGGATTGTTGAGATGTCTGATCACGGAATTGATGAAGCTAGAATTTATTTTGATAGCTTCTTTAATCAGAATGAAGGTGATTTTTTTGAATGTAATTCTAAAGAAGGCGATAAAGCTATTTTACATAGGTTTACTGCTGCAAGTGCATTTGGACGATATTCTGTTTTAAATGACTCTAAAATAGGGGGGAACCTTTCCATGGATATTGCACTGCCTAGAAACCAAAAAAAATGGTTCGAGACTCTTCCTAAAGTAATAGACGATAAATTAGAAATGAAATTATACTATGGTCATTTATTTTGCCATGTCTTGCATCACAATTACATTGTTAAAAAGAATGTAAACATAAAAAAATTAAAAGCAGAATTACTTGAATATTATGATTCATGTGGAGCCGAATATCCAGCAGAACACAACGTGGGCCATGAATATGCATGCAAAACTTCACTTTTAAATTTTTATAAAGAATTAGACCCAACAAACACGTTTAATCCAGGAATTGGACAGACATCCAAGAGAAAGTTTTGGAGATAAAGTTTGTTTTAATTTTTTAATTCAAAGATTATTTAATTTTTGATACACGATTAACAAGTATTAGCATAGCTAATAATCCAGTAATAAATATTATTGAAATAATGGTTATCTGAGTTATTTCAGAACTTTCCAAAATATACATAATACATGTTGAGTCAATTATTAAAGCGCCTGTTATTATTAACGAATTTCTTGCTATAGTTGACACTTTTTCAATATTAATTTCTTTTTTCTTTTCTTTACTCAATGTATTGTATCCTGCTAAAAGATTAGGGTTGTATTTAACTAATATTCCAGCGACAATTAGAATCAATCCATTAATTAGAAATGCTATTAACATTTATCATATTTTGATATAAATTTAAGAATTTTGAAATGAATTTAATTCTCAAATTAATTACTTTTGAAAAAAAATAATATGCAAAAAGATTTAGGACATTACCGAAAATCTTACAATAAAGGGACTTTGCTTGAAGATTCAATCTCCGATACACCATATACTCTATTTGAGAAGTGGTTTTTAGAAGTTGATAATCACTTCAAAGGGATTGAAGTGAATGCAATGACTCTTTCTACTATATCATCAGATGGTTACCCCAAAAGCCGAGTTGTTTTGTTAAAGAAATACAATTCTGAAGGATTTATTTTTTACACTAATTATGAAAGTAATAAAGGTAAATCAATTATTAAACACCCAAAAGTATGTTTATCTTTTCATTGGGAGGGAGCAGAGCGTCAGGTAATTATTAAAGGTAAAGCTGAAAAAATTCCATCCTCAGTTAGTGATTCCTATTTTAAATCACGTCCTCGTGGTAGTCAACTTGGTGCATATGTATCAAAGCAGAGCTCTGTGGTCAAAAATCGCTCTGAAATTGAAAATAGGTTAATTGAACTAGAGGAAAAATTTAAGGGTCAGTCTATAAATCGTCCAGAATTTTGGGGTGGTTTTATTGTGAGACCCATTGAAATAGAATTTTGGCAAGGACGCGAAAACCGTCTTCACGATAGGATACTTTATAAACTTGATGGAGATTTAAAGTGGTTAATCCAGCGTTTATCTCCTTAATTTAACAACTAACAGTTTTAATTAAATATTTTAGCCATGAATTGTTTTATTTTGTCCTAGTCCTTTCACAATAATTGCTTCATGATCCAGAAGTGCATTCCACTTTTCATCGACAAGCTTACGTTCACCATATTGCCTAGCAAATTTTAGAAACATTGTATAATGATGAGCTTCACTAATCATAAGTTTTTTATAAAATTTTGCTAACTTTTTATCTCCTAGTTTTTCTGATAATAACCTAAATCTTTCGCAACTTCTAGCTTCTATTAAAGCTGCATATAGAAGACGATGAATAAGCTGTGTTGTTCTACTACCTCCTTTTGGAAAAAACTTTAGAAGTGAAGTAACGTAGTTATCTTTACGATCTCTTCCCAGTTTCATTCCCCTGTCAATAATTAAATCATGAACCATTTTAAAATGGCTAATTTCTTCCTCTACCAAAACGATCATTTCCTTGACAAGATCAGTATACTCTGGAAAACTCACGATTAAAGAAATTGCAGTACTTGCAGCTTTTTGCTCACAAAAAGCGTGATCAGTGAGTATATCATCAATATTCATTTCTGCAATATTGACCCAACGGGGATCGGTCGGTAGTTTTAGTCCTAACATGATCTATAAATCTAAATTAAAAGTTTTTTTTAAAATTTCAACTGAAGGGTTTTTCTTTTTTAGTTTAGCATATTTTTCCTCAGCTGTGTACAAAAAGTCTTTTTCCATTTTTTCGTTAATTGATATATCAAGTTTTATATCGTAGTTTTTTAGCGATTTTCGAAGAAATTTTAATAAATCTGTTTGTTGATTTTCAACTTCAATCTTATTGGTTGAATTTGGGAATTCAAGAGATATAAAATGTATATCTTTAATTGTTGGTGTGTCAATTTTTAAAATTGCAGCAAGATTATATTTCCCTTTTTCTTCTAATATTTCAACGTATTGGTTCCAGTATTTTAGTAATTGGTTTTGAGTGAAATGTTCTTTAGGTAGGTCCTCTTGTTTGATGGTGACATCCATCTGTTTAATTTGGTGTGCTTTTTTTTGACTAATGCTCTTTAATGATAGCCCTGATGGCTGATGATGCTTATTTGATATCTTAGTTGAAATATGAGACTTTTTTGAAGGACTTACTAAATCAGCTTCAGTAATAGGTATTTGCTGTTTTTCATCTACATCCTTTGAAGGTAATTCATTATTTTTAGAATCAGTTTTATTAGTATTTGAAATTATTTTTGATCCAATTGTCTTAGGAAAATATTTTCCGGGAATTATAAACTCAGAGTTCTTTTTTTTTTCTCCATCAAAATTGATGGAGGCTAATTTCATAAGTGAAATTTCTACTAATAGGCGTTGATTTCTACTTTGCCGATATTTTAAATCGCAATCATTTGCAAAGTAAATAGCTTTAGTTAGAAAAGCAGGACTTGTTAATTTTGATTGTATTTTATAATTCTCGATTATATTTGGTGGTATTTCAAGTAGCTCCAGAGTTTCTGGAGTTTTTGCAACAAATAAGTCCCTAAAGTGTGAGGCTAAACCACTGATGAAATGTTGGCCTTCAAAACCTTTAATTAAAATATCATTAAATAAATTTAAAAGACTAGGAATGTTGTTTTTAAGAATTAAATCTGTAGCCTCGAGATAAATATCATAATCGAGAACGTTTAAATTTTCAGAAACCGCTTTTCGAGTTAGATGTTTACCACAAAAACTTACAACACGATCAAAAATTGAAAGTGCATCTCTCATAGCACCGTCAGACTTCTGTGCAATTATGTGTAACGCATCTTCATCAGCTTTGATTCCTTGTTCTTTGGCAATAAGTTTAAGATAATTTTTTGTGTCTGAAATCGTGATTCTTTTGAAATCAAATATCTGACAGCGCGAAAGAATAGTAGGTATAATTTTATGCTTTTCTGTAGTTGCTAATATGAAGATACAATGTTTAGGAGGCTCTTCAAGTGTTTTTAGAAAAGCGTTAAAGGCACTGGTAGATAACATATGCACTTCATCAATAATATATACCTTGTATTTACCAACTTGGGGAGGAATTCTAACTTTATCTGTCAAATTCCTAATATCGTCAATTGAATTATTCGAAGCCGCGTCTAATTCAAAAATATTAAAAGAGAAATCTTCATTTGTATCAATATCCTCTTTCGCATTAATCATTTTTGCTAATATTCTAGCACATGTAGTTTTTCCAACTCCACGTGGTCCCGTAAAAAGAAGTGCTTTTGCTAAATGATTATCTGTTATAGCTTTTTCTAAAGTAGTCGTAATTATTGATTGACCAACAACATCCTTGAAAGATTGAGGTCTATACTTGAGTGCAGAAACAACAAATTTGTC
This sequence comes from Formosa sp., assembly GCA_002698705.1. Lineage (GTDB taxonomy): Bacteria > Bacteroidota > Bacteroidia > Flavobacteriales > Flavobacteriaceae > UBA3537. The sequence goes on from NZZM01000015.1 coordinate 120,124, forward strand.
CATATAAAACAAATTTAAAAATTCATTGTGGAATTCATTTGGTGGGTTTAAATTAAATAATAGGAGTTATCAACAATTTGTGTAATTTTGCCACAAAGCAGATCGCCTTATCGCTGTTCGTTTTTACGAAGAGAGGAAAGTCCGAACACCGTAGTGCAGCATAGTGGTTAACGGCCACCAACCGTGAGGTTAGGACTAGTGCAACAGAAAGTATGTACAGGTTAAGCTGTAGTGAAAACAGGTAAACTCTATGCGGTGCAATGCCATGTATATCAGCTTTTAGTGCGGCACGTGCAATGTTGAAGGGTAGGCAGCTAAAGTTTTTTGGCAACAAAAATCTTAGATAAATGATAAGGACTCTTAATGGGTACAGAATTCGGCTTACAGATCTGCTTTTTTATTTAAAAAAGCTAAAACAATTCCCTGAATAGCATTTTATTTCTTTAAAATTGTCAATTTTAGATAAATCTTTATATTTAGAGTGCTCTATTATACAAATTCCATTTTCGTTAATAAGCTTGTTCTTAAAAATTAAATAAATTAATTTTTCAAAATTTTCCAACTCCATCTTATAAGGAGGGTCAGCAAAAATAATATCAAATTTTCCATTATTTTTTTGTAAAAATGAGTAGACATTAGCTTCTATTGCTTGAATTGACATATTTAAATCCTTAGCAGTTTTTTTAATGAATTCAACACATCTACGATCTTTATCAACGGATTGAATAAGTTTTACCCCTCTTGAGCAGAACTCATAGCTTATATTTCCTGTTCCCGAAAATAAATCTAAAACTTCAATATCTTGAAAATCATATTTGTTATTAAGTATATTAAACAGTCCTTCTTTTGCCATATCTGTTGTTGGACGAGATGGGAGTTTTTTAGGTGCCCTCACGCGCCTTCCTTTAAAGAGTCCAGAAATTATTCGCATTAGTAGCTGTTTAAAAGAGTGAAATTTTTTGTTGATTCATTATGTGAATAATTCATATCTTCTGATTTCAACAAAGTCGTATTTCTAACATATTTATAAACAATGGAAAATAAGTCATCATTCTCATTGTCCAATCCAATTAAAACACATTTAAAATATTCAGGGTTTAGCTCCAGCTGTTCTGCAGTAAAAAGAATATAATATACAAAATCCTCTTTGGTTGAATATTCAAAGCGATTATATAACAGTAGATTATTATTTTTTGTGATAATAATTTCAAAACAGGAGCATTCTATGTTTATGAATACTTTGGGCTCTGTATTATTTTTTTCTAATTGTAAAATCTTTTCAATAAGAACTGTAGCACTGTGTTTGTACTCAAAACTTCCAAAACGGTCAAACACATAATTATTTATATTCATAAATGGCACATATGCTAACACAATATCAATATTCTGAATTACATCATATGTTATAAAATCTGTTTTAAAAATTTTTGTGTTGTACTTTAAGTAATCAGATAAATTAGCTTCATCAAAAAGAGCAGAAGGAATAACGGTTTGCATTTCATTACTATGAATAACCTGTACTTTAGAAAATCTTTCTTGTAAAGATTCATGAGTGTCCAATATTTTAATCATTTTATTGAGTAATTTCTCTGGTGTTAGTGCTTTTTTAAAATTTTCAAAGATGACATCAATTACATTACCTGAAAAATGTTCTAGCACAAAAAAAGAAAGTCCATTCAAGCCAGCCTGAATGGACAACATTAAATTTTTGTCAGATATGTTATTGTTCGTTTGAATAATTTTTAGGCCAATTTCCGTTGGTATTTACTTCTTCCATAGAACCTACTCTAAGTGTAGGGCCATTAACTCCTTCTACAGACATAACTTCTTTTTCTTTGTCTACTAAGTTTTTATCCTGGTCGAACAAAAGAATACTTTTATCAACCGATGCTTCAAAAACAGGAATATTCATCCCATTTTGTGCAACATATCCGGTTTCCAACTTAAATTTTTGGTTTGGTTTACCTTCTGGGATATCCATCATTGTTTTGTAACGCTTGTCAGCTCCAAAAAGAGAATCTTGAACTCCAACAAAACCAAGGGTGTCAATTATTACAATATCTTTTGTTGTGTCAACACCATAACGACTTGTTAAGAGTTTGTCAATAATAGTTGAATCTCTTCTTTGGGTTATCGTGAATTTTTCATTTTCAATGAACTTTACTAGTGAATCCCAATTATTTTGAAAAGTACCTTTAACAGTTTTATGAGCGAGTTGTGAATCACGAATATCCTTTAAGTTTTCAATTACAACTTTATAACGTCTTTCTTTTTCTTGGTTAAATCTGATCTCTCCATAAATTGACATGAATGTCATATAACTTAACAAAATAATTACTGCCCACAAACTTATGAGTATAAGAGATTTGTATTTTTTTGGGTCATATTTATCAATTAACCATACAATTAAAACTGATAAAATAATTATTGAAATAATGAAGAAAATGGCCATAGTTTATTTTATAAAATCTATAAGACAAATCTACAAATTTTTTTTATTCAATAAAGTGAAAGTGGCCAAAAATCATTCTTATATTTGAATAAATTATTGTTTGACTAAAATTTAATGACTCCATCAGAATTTTATCATTTATTGAAATCTGGATTTCCTTTTTCAACAACCTTTAAACAAGACATTGGTTTAAAACAACTTTCAATTTTCATACTTTCCAAATCAAAGGAAGATCTATTTTTATTGAAAGGTTATGCCGGTACTGGGAAAACAACTATTATTGCAACGATAGTTAAAAATTTATGGAAGGTAAAAAAAAGTGCTCTTCTCTTGGCACCTACAGGGAGGGCAGCAAAAGTTATTAGTAACTATACTAACAAAGAAGCTTTCACAATTCATAAAAAAATTTATATTCCAAAAACAGATAAAAGTGGTAAAACATCTTTTGTATTAGGACCAAATAAATACAAAGATACTTTATTCATTGTTGATGAAGCTTCTATGATTTCTGATAACTCAAATCAATCACATATATTCGGTAGTGGAGCTTTGCTTGATGATTTGATTAAGTTTGTTTATTTAGGCTATAAATGTAAACTATTATTGATTGGTGATACAGCTCAATTACCACCAGTAAATCTTGATATTAGCCCAGCCTTAGACTATTCAAAATTAGAATTAAATTATAATAAAAATGTTTCTCAAATTGAACTCGATGAAGTAGTAAGACAGAGTGAAGACTCAGGTATTCTTTTTAACGCCACAGAACTGCGAGAATCAATTTCAAATAAATTCTTTGAACGATTTGAATTTAAATTAGAAGGCTTTAATGATATCGTAAGGTTAGTTGACGGACAAGATATCCTAGACGCTATTCATGATTCTTACTCAGAACATGGTAATCAAGAAACGGCACTTATTGTAAGATCCAACAAACGGGCTAATTTATACAACCAACAAATTAGAGATCGTATTTTATTTAATGATAATGAGATAACCACAGGTGATCTCTTGATGATTGTTAGAAATAATTATTTTTGGATTAAACCATCTAGTGAAGCTGGCTTTATAGCAAATGGAGACATTATTGAGGTTTTAGAAGTTTTTACTTTGAAAGATCTATATGGATTTCGCTTTGCAGAAGTTAAAGTTAGACTAGTTGATTATCCAAAAATGAAGCCATTTGAAACAGTTTTAATGTTAGATACTATTTCATTAGAAACTCCTTCTTTATCTTATGTAGATGGAAACAATTTATACCAAGAAGTATTAAAAGACTACGAAAATGAAAGGTCAGGCTACAAGAAATTTTTAGCTGTTAAAAAGAATAAATATTTAAACTCACTGCAAGTCAAATTTTCTTATGCTATTACGTGTCATAAATCACAAGGTGGACAATGGAATAATGTGTTTGTTGAACAGCCGTTTCTACCAAATGGAATTGATTTAGATTATTTACGTTGGTTATACACTGCCATTACAAGAGCTAAGGAAAAACTCTATTTAATAGGATTTCAGGATCAGTTTTTTGAATCATAAACTATTGACTATTCTTTAATTTATTTTTAAAAAAAAATGTATTTTTAATTTTTAAATTTACTAATAATGAAAATCGTAGCTATTATTCCTGCACGTTATGATGCAAGTCGATTTCCTGGAAAGCTTATGGAGGACTTAGTTGGCGAGCCTGTTATATCCAGAACTTATCAAGCTGTTATTAACACCAAATTATTTGATGACGTTTATGTTGTTACAGATAGCTCTATTATTTTTAACGAAATAAATTCTAGGGGTGGTAATGTTTTGATGAGTAAGAACAAGCATGAGTCTGGAAGTGACCGAATTGCAGAAGTTGTCAGAAATATTAAATGTGATATTGTTGTTAATGTACAAGGAGACGAACCTTTTACTGAAAGGAAAAGCTTAAAACGATTAATCGAAATTTTTAAAACTGATAAGCAGGAGCTTATTGATTTAGCCTCGCTAATGGTTCAAATTAAAGATATTGAAGAAATTAGAAATCCAAATTGTGTTAAGGTAATTACGGATTCAAATAATTTTGCACTTTATTTCTCCAGAAGCGTAATTCCATACAATCGATTCGATTTAGGAGTTAAATATTACAAGCACAAGGGAGTGTATGCATTCAGAAGAAATCAACTTTTAGAATTTACAAAACTTCCAATTTTAAAATTAGAAAAGTCTGAAAAAATTGAATGTATTCGTTATTTAGAACATGGTAAGAAAATTAAGATGGTAGAAACATTAGTTCAAGGAATTGAAATTGATACTCCTGAAGATCTAATAAAAGCTAGAAGTAAATGGAATGAAGATAATATTAAAGGAAAAACTATATGAGTTTTAAAAATTTCCCAATGGTTTCTAATGTCATTTTTGGGCGAGGTTGTTTTAGTCAGCTTAATGAAATTATTACACCAAAACGTGAGAACGAGCTCGCTCCTTTTATCTATTTAATTGATGATGTTTTTGAGAATAACTATAATCTCTTATCTAAAATATCACTTATATATGATGATTATATTGTTTTCATATCTTCAAATGAAGAACCCAAAACAACTCAAGTAGATGCATTAGTTGAAGATATTATACTCAATACAAAGTCGATACCTTCAGGAATTATTGGAATTGGTGGCGGTACTATTTTAGACTTATCAAAGGCAGTAGCATTGATGATTACTAATAGTGGTTCGAGTGAAGATTATCAGGGATGGGATTTAATCAAAAATCGAGCTGTTTATCATATTGGTGTGCCAACAATATCTGGAACTGGCTCAGAGGTTTCTCGTACTACTGTATTAAGTGGCCCAAAAATGAAGTTAGGTATTAACAGCGATTATACAACTTTTGATCAGGTAATTTTAGACCCTGAACTTACTGAAGGAGTTCCAATAGATCAATGGTTCTATACTGGAATGGATTGTTTTATTCATTGTGTAGAGTCTTTAAATGGAACTTTTATTAACTCATTTAGTAAAAGTTATGGTGAAATGGCTTATTCTCTTTGTAAAGAGGTTTTCTTGTTGGAGTTATCTATTGAGGAAAAACAAAATAAATTAATGATGGCTTCGTGGCATGGAGGAATGAGTATTGCTTATTCACAAGTTGGTGCTGCTCACGCTTTAAGTTATGGTTTGTCCTTTGTCTTGGGAATTAAACACGGATTAGCTAATTGTATAGTTTTTAATCAACTCGATGAATTTTACAGAGAGGAGGTTATTTTATTTCGTAAAATACTCAGAACGCATAAGATAAAATTACCTGATCAAATTTGTAAAAACTTGAGTAATAATGATCTTGATAAAATGATTGATATTGCTATGAATCTTGAGCCATTATGGAAAAATGCATTAGGTGAAAATTGGAAAGATACTATTGATAAAAAATCACTCAAAGAGATTTACAAAAAAATGTAAACAATTAAGAAATGATTTCAAAATTTATATATCACCAAGTTTTAGGTTGGAAAATTAGTGGTTTCAAAGATTTTGAAAGTGTCAATAAAGCTGTTATTATTGCTGTACCACATACGAGTTGGCATGATTTTTATATTGGTGTTTTATTACGTTCAGTCATCAATATTGATGCTCGTTTTATAGCAAAGAAATCTTTATTTAATCTATTTACAGGTTGGTTTTTTAAAGCTTTTGGTGGCATTCCTGTTGAAAGAAAACGTAATGAAAAACAAGTTGATGCCATTGCAAGACTTTTTGCAGATAAAGAAAAACTTTTAATTGCAATTGCACCCGAAGGTACTCGAAAAAAAGTTGAAAAATGGAAAACAGGTTTCTATTATATTGCTAAGAAAGCTAATGTTCCAATTGTAATGTTTACTTTAGATTACAAAAATAAAGAAAATCGTTTATCAGTTCCATTTTATCCTACAGATGATATTGAAGCTGATTTCAAGTTTATGTATTCTTTTTTTGAAGGTGTTAAAGGGAGAATAGCAAAGTTCTCTTAATATACTTCCTCCATAGAATGATAAACGTTTTGGACATCGTCATCCTCTTCAATTTTTTGTAATAATTTCTCAACTTCTTCGGCTTGAGCTTTATTTAATTTTTTTGTTGTCTGAGGAATTCTATCGAAACCTGAAGATAAGATTTCAATTTTTCGTTTTTCGAGTTGGGACTGTATTTCCCCAAAGTATTCAAAAGGTGCATAAATTAATATATCATCTTCATCTAAAAAGACTTCTTCAATTCCGTAGTCAATAAATTCTAATTCAATTTCTTCTGAATCTAAGCCATCTGAATTAATCCTAAAATTACAACTATGATTAAACATAAACACAACTGAACCAGATGTCCCTAAATTACCATTGTATTTATTAAAATAGCTACGTATATTGGCAACTGTGCGTGTATTATTATCTGTGGCAGTTTCAACTATCACAGCTATTCCATGTGGAGCATAGCCTTCAAATAAAACTTCCTTAAAATCGCCTTGACTTTTATCACTTGCTCTTTTAATTGCTCTTTCTATATTGTCCTTAGGCATGTTGACTGATTTGGCATTTTGAATGACAGCACGAAGTTTCGAATTATTCTCAGGATCACCACCACCTTCTCGAACGGCCATGACAATGTCTTTACCAATACGTGTGAAAGCTTTACTCATTGCTGCCCATCGTTTCATTTTTCTAGCTTTTCTAAATTCAAATGCTCTTCCCATGACTATTATTTATTGTATCACAAAAATATCAATGTCATGTATAATAACAAAATATTATGAAAACTTAAGGAGTTTTAAAATGCTCATCCAACACGTCCTGGTATTTAAACTGCAAATATTTTGGCAGTACATTGTATTTTGGTAATACAGCGAGGTATCGTTCATCATTTGTTGTGTAAACGAATTTATATTTTGAAGTTTTAATTCCTAAATACTCAATTAAATTTTTAATAAAATCTTCATGGTGAATCAAGTCTGTACTTCCACAGTGAAAAATCCCATATTTATTTCTATTTATGATATAATGTAACTGTCGTGTAATTCTGTCAGCGGAGCACACATTCATAACAAGGTTGGGGAATAGTTCAATAGGTACTGCCAATTGATGTGATTGTCTTATTTCCTGAATACGTTTAGATTTTAAGCCAAAAACCATTGGAAGTCTAATAATAGCCCATTGTTGTTTTGGCAATTTTTGAAGCTGGTGTTCAATTCTAATTTTTAGATATCCATATATACTGTTGCTGAGTCTAGTGTCATTTTCATAACTTGGATATTTGCTGTATGCGTCAAAAACATTGGCGGAAGATAAAAACAGAATCTTAACCTCAGACTGTTTTTTTAGGTATTGATAAATGTGACGATGAGCTAATACTTGTCTAGGAAAAGGACCTTTAAGTGCTGAAATTATTAAAGAAGGCTTTACAGATTCAATGAGACTGACGATATCATCTGATTCAAGACTGTATTTGAAGAAATGTGTGTTGGATTTAAAGTTTTTATTATTTGCATAGTAAGTTCCAAATGTTTTATAATATGGGGCTAATTCTTTATAAATGTAATGGCCTAAAAATCCACTAGCACCCAATATCAGAATACGTTGTTTTTTAGCTTTCATTTCCTCATTTTAGGGTTTGTAAAAAGGTGTATTAACAACAACGGCTGCAACAATTTTTTTTCGAATTTTAACACCAATCGGTGTTCCAACCGCAGTATGATTAGTTTCTACATAGCCCATGCCGATTCCTTTTCCTAAAGAAGGTGACATGGTACCCGAGGTCACTTCTCCAATTGTCAATTCGTTGGTGTCAATAATTTCATAACCTTTTCTTGGAATACCACGCTCGAGAAGCTCAAATCCTATCAATTTTTGTTTGACACCTTCTTTTGATTGATTTTGAAGGTTTTCGGAATTTGTAAAGGTTTTTGAGAATTTTGTAATCCATCCCAAACCAGCTTCAATGGGGGAGGTGTTGTCGTCAATATCATTTCCATACAAGGAATAGCCCATTTCAAGGCGCAAAGTGTCACGTGCAGCCAATCCAATGGGTTTGATTCCAAATGAATTTCCAGCTTCAAAAATGGAAT
>NZZM01000016.1 GCA_002698705.1 Formosa sp.
GGTTTTCCAACCCCAACACCATTTCTAACATTCAATCTTAGTGTTCTTACCAACAAATTTGTTTACAGAATAAAGTTAGATAAATCACATCAAAAAACACATAATAAAATCCTTCAACTTAAAAATAAAGGGTTAGGGTACAGAAGTATTTCAAAAGAACTAAATAGGTTAGGATTTAAGAGTTCAATGGGAAAAGATTTCTATCCCTCTTTAGTTTCTGTTATTTGGAAGAAAATAGAGAAAAAACAAAGGATTTTGAACCAACCTGTGGTAAAAGAATACTCAGATTTTGATATTGTATTAATTCAACTTAATAGTTAATCAAAAATATCTTCTTTGTTTATTCCCATTATGTTGTCATTTTTTGATTTAAAAAATAGTATCATATGGATAATAAGAAAAATACCCCAAATCGATATGGTAATATCAAGAATTCCTCTTGGTTCTGAATTTGACATGTATCCTAGGTAATACATTAAGTATGAAACAATGAGGAAAATAATAAATGTTGATACATGAAATCTAAAACCAATATCACCAATTGGTAAATATTTATATTCTTTTATTCCAAAATACCTTCCCGAAACATACATTAAAATAAAATATATGAGTGGTGGGATGAATACAAAACTCCATAGTTGTTCATTTAAAAATTCCGATAAAGAAATTCTAAAAATAACTGTTAGGAATGTAGTTACAGTAATAAATTGAATTAGAGATTTGGTTATTGTCGTCTTCATTTTAATTCCTTTTTTAATAATTGTTTTATTTTATCATCATAAAATAAGTTGATATTCCTTTCGATAAATTGGTTTAATAAATTGATACCTAGTTTAGTTAATTTATAGTATTTCCTTTCAGGTCCTTTATTACCCTCTCCTAAATTATATTCTACTATTTCCAAATGAAGATATTTTCTTAGACTTCTGTAAATACTTTGTTCTTCACAGGATATAGTATTGTTTGACATGTTTTCAATAAATGATTTTATTTCATCCACATACTTCTCTCCATCCTTTAGGGATAAAAAAATCCAAAGTGTCAACTGACCTTTTTTATATGTTTCCTCCCAAGAATTAAGTAAATCTAATATCATTTATCATAGTATTATGCAAGTTGTATAATACAAACATACTAAAATTAATTTATATTTAATATTAAAACTCTTTATGTGTTAAAAAGTATATTGAACACTACATTAAAAAACATAGTAAAAAAAGGAAACCATGTTGTTTTACTTTCAACTTTAAATACTTCAAATATTGGGGTTGGAAAACCCTACTCTACGGTCACAGACTTTGCTAAATTCCTAGGCTGATCTACGTTTTTGTCTAGTAAAACAGCAATGTAATAGGATAAAAGTTGCATTGGTATAGTGGTAAGTAGAGGAGATAATAGTTCTGAGCTTAGTGGAACTTCAATTACATGATCAGCTATTTCTTTTACTTGAGTATCACCCTCAGTAACAATACAAATTACTTTACCTTTTCTAGATTTAATCTCTTGTATATTACTAACGATTTTTTCGTAATGACCATATTTAGTAGCAATTACAACAATAGGCATATTTTCATCAATAAGAGCTATTGGACCATGCTTCATTTCGGCTGCAGGATAACCCTCTGCATGAATGTATGATATTTCTTTTAGTTTTAGCGCTCCCTCTAGGGCTACAGGGAAATTAAACCCTCTCCCGAGATATAAAAAATTTGAAGCGTCTTTGTAGATTTTAGCAATTTTTTCAACTCCTGGGTTTGCCTCTAAAACTTTTTCAATTTTTGATGGAATATTTTCAAGTTCAACTAAATACTTTTTGTAATTAGTCTGTGAAATTGTCCCCTTAGCTTTTGCTAATCTCAAAGCAATTATAGTTAGAAGTGTAATTTGAGTTGTAAAAGCTTTGGTAGAAGCTACGCCAATTTCTGGCCCTGCATGAGTATAGGCTCCAGCATCTGTCTCTCTTGAGATAGATGATCCTACAACATTACATATACCAAAAACGAATGCACCGTGTTTTTTAGCAAGCTTTATTGCGGCAAGAGTGTCAGCAGTTTCACCAGATTGTGATATAGCAATAACAATATCTTTTTTTGTAATAATTGGATCTCTGTACCTAAACTCTGATGCATATTCAACCTCAACAGGAATCCTTGCTAGAGTTTCAAATATATATTCCCCAACCAAGCCAGCGTGCCATGATGTGCCACACGCCACTACAGTGATTTTTTCAGCACTCAGGAACTTTTCAATATAATCTTCAACACCAGCCATCTTAATAAGCCCCTGATTAACACTTAAGCGTCCTCTGTATGTGTCTACAATAGCCTTGGGTTGTTCAAAGATTTCTTTAAGCATAAAGTGATCATAGCCACCTTTCTCTATTTGCTCAATATTTAGTTTAAGCTTTTGTATATAAGGATCAAAAAGAGTATCACTTTTAATTTTTCGATATCTAGCTTCTTTATGAAGTCTGATAATAGCCATTTCTTCATCTTCTAAGTACACAGCATTATTAGTATACTCTATAAATGGAGAAGCATCACTAGCTATAAAAAACTCATCTTTTCCAACTCCAATGGCAAGTGGACTACCCAGTTTAGCAACAATAATTTCGTTAGGTTTCTTTGTATCGAATACAGCGATAGCATAAGCCCCAACGACTTGATTTAGAGCAATCTGCACTGCTTTACCCAACATATAGTTTCCGCTTTTTTGAATATCTTCAATAAGATTTACAAGTACTTCCGTATCTGTTTCGGATTTAAAGCTATATCCTCTATTTATGAGCTCTGTTTTAATTGCTGCATAATTTTCAATAATTCCATTATGAATCAGAACAATTTCTCCAGAATTAGAACAGTGAGGGTGTGAGTTTACATCGTTCGGTATTCCGTGCGTGGCCCATCTGGTGTGACCAATTCCAATCTGACTCCCTCTAAATTTTAAATTATTTATTTTATTGTCTAAATCAGAAACTTTCCCTTTTGTCTTTGTAATATTTATATTTTTCCCATCAAAAAGTGCAATTCCTGCACTATCATATCCTCTGTATTCTAAGCGCTGAAGCCCTTTTAGAATAATTGATTGAGCATCTCTATGTCCTATATAACCAACAATTCCACACATAAGATTTAATTATTTATTTGGGTATAGTACACCTTGAGTTCAACTCTTTTAATAGCATTATCTGAATTACTTCCATGAAGAACAATTCCTTTTGGAGATAAAACAGAACCTGACGGAATGCCCTTAATCAAGCTATCATAATCTAGAAGTTTTTGTGGATTGGTTGCCCCAACATTAGAAGACACAAATAGTCCTAATTTTAAATTGGTGAAATCACTTACTATAATGTTTTTTAAGTGCTTAGTTAGACGAACTTTATATTTTTTGTGTTCATTTCCTTCCTCGTCAGTTTCCGTGGTTAAAGGGACTAAGTGATAGAATTTAGAATCAGAAGTAGTTGTATTTACTGTAGGGTCTTCAAAATAATCTATTAAAGGAATATTGTTCTCCAGATCATGAATGTATATTCTGTTAGGGTAGTCTGAGTCTGCTTGCATAGCACTTTCATCAATATAAAACTCCAAGTAAGCCTCGTTAATTAAACGCTTGATGACTCGCTCTTCATCCGGCTCCCCTTCGTTAAAAATCTCTCTAAAGTCAGAAATAAAATCATCAAAATCATTTCCGTCTTCGTCCTGTGAAAAGAGTTCAACAACAGCCATAGACCCCTCGCCGCCTTTAAGATAAATTTGTTGATCCCCTTCATTTTCATTCGCATTATTGATGATATCCAAAAAAGAGGATGAGAAATCATTATCAAATATTGTAATATTGTTTCCTGAAAATCTTAGGTCGTAACTCCCTTGTCTTTCAGTTATTTCGTCAGTTATTTCACCAGTTGATTGATCAGTTGTGGTTGTAGTCGTTTCATACGTGTAATGTAGCTTTAAATGCGCATTGGCTGAGCCAAAGTCCATTTGAACTAAACTTCCGTTGCCAGAAGAATTAGATTCTGCTTTAAAATATAACCCTCGGAAGTAATTATAAAAGGCATTTGCACTACTTAACTCATCACTCCCTTCTTTATCAAAAATCAAATTTTCCCAAAAGTTATCGGGTAAATTATCTTCCAATTTAATTCTTAGACTTGGGCTAAGAGTTTCAGACGTAAGAATTTCACCATCTTCATCTCTTGTAACTAGAGTAATGTCATTATTATTAGGTATGAATTCAGAATCAGAATATATTAATTGACCTTCCAAATCAATATTATTTAATGTTTCCAGCGAACTCATTGTCCCATTCGAATAATAAGCTTGTGATTCATCTAAATCACTTCCGGGATCAAAATTTCTAAGAAAGAAATTATTTTTGTGAATAGATAAATTAATTGAACTATCCCCATACAGCGAGTCTAAAATATTTATATCATCATCAACTCTGCTAAAATATGGAATGGTTAGAACTACTGAATCTAACACAGTGTTGTTTCCAAAATCAGGGTTATATGTACTTGGGGTTAATTGTCCTAAAAAATGAGAACTTGTAGACCCAAAATTTGGGTCGTTATAATGTCCTAAAAGATAGCCAGGCAAACCATTAGATTGAAACGGCATAATGCGCTTGTTATGGGTCTTCGCAGGATAAGACTGATTTTGTATTAAAATGTCTTGGTTATTTACAACATCAGCACCAATTTCTGTATAATCTTCGTCACAAGAAAAAGTGAAATTTAAAACTGAAATAAAAACAAATCCTTTGATTAAGGAACTATAATTTTTTTTCATCTAATTTTTTCTAGGACTAATTTAAAAATTGGTTATCGTAGAACTCCGTGTATGCTTCTGAAAAAGCTTCAGGGTATTGATATTCTAAAACAGGCTTTTCGCTTTTCGCGATATAGTTGTCGAGTTCTTCTGGGAGTTTTTCTGAACCCTTAATCAAACCATCAGAAAAATCAATAGCTGTTTTTATCAAATTGACATAATTAGGAACCTTTAAATTTTGAAGATGGACATCATTAATTTCGTCGAATTTAACTTTATCGATTAACTCTTTATTGAGAGATTCATCAAAACTTTGCTTATAAACAGAGGTTATAACTTTACTTTCTTTAAATAAAGGCTCGTCTTTGTAATATTCTCTCAAATACATTGGTAATAGAGAGGCTAGCCAGCCATGAACATGAATAATGTCAGGAGACCAATTTAATTTTTTGACAGTTTCAATAACTCCTTTAGCAAAAAAAATTGCGCGTTCATCATTATCTTTGAATAATTCCCCGTTTTCATCTGTCAAGGTTGCCTTTCGTTTAAAATAATCTTCATTGTCTATAAAATAAACTTGAATTCTTTCTTTCGGTATAGATGCAACTTTTATTATGAGTGGCATATCTAAGTCATTTATAACCAAATTAATTCCTGAAAGTCTAATTACCTCATGCAATTGGTGACGACGCTCATTAATATTCCCATAACGAGGCATAAATATACGAATTTGCCCACCCTGTTTATTAACCATTCTTGGGGCTTCAAAGGACATGGAAGAAATCTCAGTTTCTGGTAAATAGGGAATTACTTCAGATGATACGTACAATATTCTTTTGTCTTTCATAAAATTAGGGTCTTTGGTTTTCACAATAAAAACTTTGCAAAAATACAAAATTTTATGCAGATTAACAGTAATACCTTATGTTTGCAATCGGTTATTTTTTTTAAATGAAAATTTTCACTACGGCTAATGAGGTCTCTAATTTTTTAGAACCCTTAAAAACATCAACCTCTAGTTTCGGGTTTGTACCTACAATGGGAGCACTACATATGGGGCATGTTTCATTGATAAAAAAAGCATGTAAAGAAAANAATATTGTAATTGTTAGTATTTATGTAAATCCAACACAGTTTGATAAAAAAAACGATCTAAATAAATATCCTAAAAACTTAAAAAAGGACATAAATATATTGTGTTCACTCAACGAAGATAAAGTTGTTTTGTTTACTCCCGATAATAAAGAAATATATGGGGCCAGAACTACAAAAGAAAAGTTTAGTTTCGGTAGTGTAGAAAATAAATTAGAGGGAAAATTCAGACCAGGGCACTTTGAAGGNGTTGCTACTGTAGTTAAGAAGCTTTTAAAAATTGTACGTCCTGATAAAGCGTACTTTGGGGAAAAAGATTTTCAACAATTACTTATTATNAAAAAACTTGTAATTGCAATGGGNGCNCGCACTCTAATTGTGGGCTGTCCCANTTTTAGAGAACCGAACGGATTAGCCATGAGCTCAAGAAATAGTCTTCTTACTAANGCTGAACTACAATATGCTTCAAAAATTTATAATGTTTTAAAAATAGTTAAAGAAAAGTTTAAAGAATCTTCTTTGGAAATCATAAAAAAATGGGTCTTAAANGAATTTGAGAATGACACTCTTTTTAAGATAGAATATTTTGAGATTACAGATTCATTGANTTTAGAAATAGCCACTTCGGTTAACAANNCAAAAAAATACCGAGCTTTTATTTCAGGCTACATTCGCAATGTTCGATTAATTGATAATATCGCACTAAATTAATTACCTTTGAGCCATGCAAATACAAGTCGTCAAATCTAAAATCCACCGTGTTAAAGTAACTGGGGCAGATTTAAATTATATTGGTAGTATAACTATTGATGAAGACCTTATGGATGCTGCCAATATTATTCAGGGTGAAAAAATACAAGTTGTAAACAACAATAATGGAGAGCGTTTAGAAACCTATGTGATACCTGGGCCNAGAAATTCTGGTGAAATCACTTTAAATGGAGCTGCTGCGCATAAGGTAAGTATTGGTGATGTTTTGATTCTCATAACATATGCTAGCATGAGTATTGAATCTGCTAAAGTNTTCAAGCCTTCATTGGTTTTTCCAGACGAAGCCACCAACCTTTTGAAATAAACATCTTGAATAAATCTGTTAAATCATTACTAAAAATTGTCTTGCCTATTTTTCTAGGNGGTATTTTGGTTTGGTATTCATTAAATAAGATTTCATTTTCATTACTAGCAACTTATTTTCTTGACGCAAATTATATCTGGATTGGGTTAGGCGCTTTTTTGGGTGCTTTAAGTCACTTGTCTAGAGCTTACAGATGGAAATTTATGATAATNCCAATGGGATACAAGCTAAGATTAGCTAATAGCGTAATGGCCGTTTTCTCAGGTTATTTAATTAACTATACAATTCCAAGAGCCGGAGAGGTTTCACGAGCTACAATATTGACTAATTACGAAAAAGTACCNTTTGAAAAAGGTTTTGGAACGATTGTAGCTGAACGAGTTGCTGATATTTTTGTTATGCTATTTATTGTTATAGTTACCCTTATATGGCAATTTGATATTATATATAATTTTTTGTTTCAAAATATTAGCTTTAAAGATGAGTTGTTGATTTTATCNCCTNTAGCATTATTTTNATTTTATTGTTTTTATCAAATTNTAAAAAAAGGAAATCATCCTTTTTTTATTCGAATTCGCTTATTTCTTATCGGATTTGTTGAGGGTTTAATGAGCATTTTAAAAATGAAACAGAAATGGGCTTTTATAGGTCACACACTATTTATTTGGGCCATGTATGTCTTAATGTTTTATGTCACATCTTTCTCAGTAGATGATATTTCTGGTCTTCCTTTTTCAACTCTTTTAATAGGTTTTATTGCTGCTAGCTTTAGTGTTGCTGTTACAAATGGAGGTATTGGAGCATATCCAGTCGCTGTATATGCAGCATTTTCAATTTTTAACATAGCCGAAGCACCTAGTATGGCTTTTGGTTGGATTATGTGGACTTCTCATACCGTAATGGTTATTATTTTTGGTGGGATGTCACTTATTTTATTGCCAATTTACAATAAGCTTTGTCCAAGAATTTAGCAAAACAAACTCAGTATTAACTTCTTTATTTTTAGTTAATTACTTAACTTGTGGATATTATATTAATACTGGTTTTATGAAGTACTATGTCTTGTTTATATTATTTTTTAAAGCCACTTTGCTCGCACAGACTCAATATGAATTCATTGAATCAGATAGGCTTGGTGAGCGACAATTAAAAATACAACTTCCAAGAAACTATATTGAAAATACCGATCAATTTTACCCCCTAATTGTTACTTTAGATGGGGATTATTTATTTGAGCCAGTAGCGGGGAATGTTGATTTTATCTCATATTGGGACGATATGCCTGAAGCGATTGTTGTTGGCGTCAATCAAGACAAAGACAGGGCAGAAGATCTTAAGATTTCTGATGAGGATTATTTTCCAATAATGAGCGGAGCCAAATTTTATGAATTTTTAGGAGCAGAGTTGATCCCTTACATTGTTGAAAATTATAGAATCGGTAATTTCAAAGTAATTGTTGGGCATGGTCAGTCCGCTAATTTTATCAATTTTTTTAGTTTCAAAAAGGATCCTCTTTTTCAAGCGTATATTGCGATGAGCCCTACACTTTCTCCTTACATGAGCGATAATCTTGCAAAGAAATTTATGTCAATCAAGGAACCTATTTTCTACTACATGTCAACATCTGATGAAGATTATAATGAAAACAGGGACGGAATTAAAGAATTAGACACAAAGCTACAGTCGATTGAATCAAAAACACTTTTTTACGAGTTTGAAAATTTTGAGGGTCACAATCACTATTCTTTAGTTGCTAGTGCAATTCCAGAAGCTCTACAACATATTTTTAAAACTTATCGACCCATCTCAAGGACAGAGTACAAGGATAATATACTGAAACTAGAGTCTTCTCCCGTAGATTATTTGATTGAAAAATATGATATGATAGAGTCTTTTTTTGGTATTAAAAAACAAATTTTATTAAATGATTTTAGGGCTATTAACGCAGCCATTAATAGTAAAGAAAATTTAGAGCTTTTCAAGGATCTTGCCAAATTAGCTCGTGAAAATTATCCAAAATCGCTACTGTTTAATTATTATATGGGGCGTTATTATGAGGCTACTGATAATCCAAGAAAAGCGATCAAAGTTTATCAAGAGGCTTTTGTTTACGACGAAATTGATGGTATTACTATAGACGATTTATTAGACCAGGCAGAACGTTTGAAACGTGAAAATGATTATTAATGGCAAAGCTAAAAACAACATTTTTTTGTCAAAGCTGTGGAGCTCAATATTCCAAATGGCAAGGTCAGTGTAATTCTTGTAAGTCATGGAACACTATTGAAGAAGAAGTTATTGAGAAGCCTAAAAAAGGAGACTGGAAGACGACTGTAAATAATGACACAAGTAGGGCAGCAAAACCTTTAAAAATTTCAGAGATTGACACAACTAATACCCCAAGGCTAAATTTATTGGACTCAGAACTAAACAGAGTTTTAGGTGGAGGTATTGTTCCCGGATCTTTGACTTTATTAGGTGGTGAACCGGGGATAGGAAAAAGCACTCTGATGCTTCAGATAGCATTAAAATTACCGTATGTGACATTATATATTTCGGGAGAAGAAAGTCAAAAGCAGATAAAACTTAGAGCACAACGTATTGCTCCCAACAGTGAACATTGTTATATTTTAACTGAAACTAATACACAAAAGATTTTTAGACAAATTGATACTATTAAACCCCAAATTATTGTGGTGGATTCAATTCAAACCCTTCAAAGTGATTTTTTAGAAGCCTCTGCTGGTAGTGTTTCACAGATAAAACAGACGACATCGGAGTTAATGAAATTTTCAAAGGAAACGGCTACTCCAATAATTCTAATAGGCCACATTACTAAGGATGGAAGTATAGCTGGACCAAAGATTTTAGAACATATGGTAGATACGGTTTTGCAATTTGAAGGAGATCGTAATCATGTTTTTAGGATTTTAAGAGCTCATAAAAATCGTTTTGGCTCGACTCATGAGTTAGGTATTTATGAAATGCAAGGAGATGGTCTAAAGGAGGTTAAGAACCCATCTCAAATTTTAATATCCGAAAAAGACAGCCCTCTCTCTGGGAACGCTGTAGCAGTTACGTTAGAAGGTGTAAGGCCATTGTTAGTTGAAGTTCAAGCATTGGTGAGTTCAGCAGTATATGGGACACCCCAAAGAAGCGCTACTGGATTTAATGCAAAGAGACTGAACATGTTATTAGCGGTACTTGAAAAACGAGCAGGTTTTAAATTAGCAGCCAAAGATGTATTTTTAAATATTACTGGAGGAATAAATGTAAAGGATCCCGCAATTGATTTGGCGGTTGTAGCGGCTATTTTATCATCAAACAATGATGCTGTTTTGACCCAAAATTATTGTTTTGCAGGGGAGATTGGTCTGTCTGGCGAAATTCGTCCAGTTCAGCGAGTTGAAAAAAGAATTACAGAAGCAGAGAAGTTAGGTTTTGAAGCCATTTTTATAGCTAAACATAATAAGTTTAATTTGAAACCTAAAAATATTCAAATTCACTTAATTTCTAAAATAGAAGAGTTACTTGATTTTTTTTAATATCGTATAAAACCTTATTGTAGTAAATTAAAAATCCTTAAAAATTTCAAGATTTTATCACTAACAATGCTCGTTGTAAGCATCTTTTAAGTTCTCTGAAATTAGCTCGGCAGGTCTACCTTCAATATGGTGACGCTCTAGCATGTGAACCAATTCACCGTCTTTAAATAAAGCCATGCAGGGAGAACTTGGCGGAAAGGGTATCATGTGTTCACGGGCCTTATTCACGGCTTCTTTGTCAACTCCTGCAAATACTGTAACACTTTGTGTAGGGCGCTTATCATTTTTTAAACTTTCAATTACACCAGGGCGAGCATTGGCTGCAGCACACCCACATACGGAGTTTACAACAATAAGTGTTGTGCCAGGCTTAGATAACGCTGCATCTACTGCTTCCGCATTGAATAATTCATCAAATCCTACATTGGTAAGTTGTTCGCGCATGGGCTTTACTAGTTCTGCTGGGTACATAAAGTTATTTTTAATATAAGACAAAGATACACAATTCTGTTTCAAATTATGAATGAAATTCCGTAGGTTTGATCNTCAAAATATAATTTATAGCAATGAGTTTTTCAAAATGGATAGGAGCNACAGTTGGTTGGTCTTTTGGAGGTCCAATTGGTGCAATCATAGGCTTAGCTATTGGTAGTTTGGTCGGAAATACTAGTACAAAATCTAAGCNATATGAACGTGTTTACTCACAAACTCAGTCTGGAGATTTTGAAGTTAGTTTACTTGTTTTAGCCTCTTTAGTAATAAAAGCCGATGGTAAACAAGATCGTAGAGAATTAGATTTTGTAAGGCGCCAATTTGTTCAAATGTACGGNAAGGAACGTGCTAANAATGCTTTTAAATTATTCAAAGCCATTAATCAACAATCTAATATTTCTCTAAGACAAGTTTGTATGCAGATTTTGAAGATGATGGATCACGCTTCGCGCTTGCAATTATTNCATTTTCTATTTGGGATTGCTAAAGCGGATGGGACTGTAGCAGCNAGTGAAGTNNCCGTCATAGAACAAATTGCCCAGTACTTAAGAATTAGCGNAAACGATTTTAAAAGTATCAAGGCCATGTTTTATAATAGCCAGGCTAATGCTTATAAAATCTTAGAAATTGAAAGGGGATCAAGNCCTCAAGCCATTAAAAAGGCCTACCGAAAAATGGCTAAAAAATTCCATCCTGACAAGGTACTACATCTTGGTGAGGCCCATCNGAAAGGGGCTGAGGAAAAGTTCAGGAAAGTTCAGGAAGCCTATGANCAGTTGCGATCAGAACTTGGATTTTAAAAACTGCTTATTTTTATACCTAAGAAATATGTTCTTGGTGNTGCCGGTCCATAAACATAATTACTATCTCTATTTTTACCACTATCAAAATCAGTTTGATAAGCATCTAAAATATTTTTTATACCTCCAAAAACTTCCAATTTTGGTCCTGTATTTTTCAAAACAAAACTATAACTTGTCCTAAAGCCAATTTCAGAAAAAGATTTGGAAGTTAAAACCCCATCTATGCTTTGNTCTGGAGCACCTGCCAAATGCAATAATTTCATAGGACCGGTGTAGACGTAATTAAGACTACTTTTAAATTTTTCATTGGGCATAAAATTTAAGGTGGCAAAGCCATATTGATTTGGGGTTCGTAAAAATTCTCGAGTGGCCGGNAATCCTTCAATCANCTCAACGGCTCTATCGTAACGACTAGATTGGATGTTAAACCCTGTTTCAAGCTCAATTTTCTTTTTATAATTTGCACGTAACTCCACAGTCATTCCTTGTACTCTAGCCGTGTCACCATTTTGTTTTTCAAAACGTTNTCCATAGGCATCCTCACCAAGGGGTGCGAGAAAAAAGGCATCATTTAAGGTNGTATAAAACCCCTCNAGGGTGAATCCNAAAATATAATTTTCAGTAGGGTAATCGTAATTAACTGANGCGCTAAAGCTATTTGAGCGCTCTTCTATGAGGTTTTCTGCCAATGAAATTCTTGAGATACCACCTCCTGCGAAAGCAATGTGTAAGTCGGCATCAAAGGCTTGTGGNGCTCTAAAACCANTNCTCCAGGTCGTTCGAANTTGTAGTACAGATTGTGGTTTGTACATCAATGAAATACGNGGNCTAAAAATGAGCTTATNTACCAAATTATGGCGCTCCATTCTGATGCCGGAAAGCAAGCTAAGAGCTGGCATAATTTCCCAATCGCTTTGTAAAAACAAAGCCTGGCTTTCAGTNNTTTGATCAATGTTGTAATTGTAAGCTGCTATATCATCTAAAACCGCATCTCTAAGATACTCACCACCNAATGTTATTACATTAGCNCCCTTAAAAAAACGATTCATTCGTTTGTTGAATTGCACCCCACCTTGGAAAGTNGTTGTTTTTGAAATGCCGTAAGGAGGACTGCTTAAATGGGCTTCTATCGCTGTTGGGTCATCCGGAAANATTCCGGTGTAATGGTCGCGTTTTGTTCGCTGTCCTGAAAGATATGCNATTATAGNANTATTATCATCATTNAAATTGATTTGATAATCCAANCTTCCNATCCATACNTCGTGATTACGTTCTTCAGCTTGTTGGTTTAAGTACACGGTCTGGTCGATCATTTCTCCTCCGTAGCGGTATTCGTTTAAATGACTGANACTGGCTTCAAATTTTTGGTTTTCACTAGGTAAGTAGAAAAGGCTGGCTCCATAGGCAGTATTTTCAAGTGCAGGAAGTTCTGAGAAATTGTCCCCATTAGCATCGTAATATTCCCGATTTCTTTTATTTGCNAATAAGGCGATTCCTGCTGATTTGTTCTTTGAAACAACTGTTGCATTGCCATTAAATATGTTTTCATTGGCTGCTGCTTTAATNCTTTGNTGTANATAGCTTAGNTCTATATTATTCGATTTNGGAATTTTGGTAATTATATTAACGACTCCTCCAATTGCACTAGAGCCATAAAGNGTTGAACCGCCGCCTCTAATGGTTTCTATCCTTTCAATCATGTTGGTGGGAATTTGTTCTAGTCCATACAATCCTGTCAGNGGACTAAATATAGNNCTTCCATTAATAAGTATTTGAGANTAGCCACCGGCCAAGCCATTCATGCGAAGCTGGGTNTAGTTACAAGTTTGACAGTTTGTTTCTACACGCAAACCNGGTTGAAATTTTAAACCTTCTGACAAATTACAAGCTTGCACATTGTTTAAAGTAGTACTNCTTAAAATATTAACAATAACTGGACTACTGGTTTTGCGTTTAAAGGTGCGAGTACCTGTTATAACCACCTCTTGTAAAGACGAATTTATTTCCAATTGAAAATCGAGACTTATATTTTGATCTGTGATTANAATCTTTTGTTGTAGGCTTGTGTAGCCAGTAAAAGAAACTTCAAGGATATAGGTCCCAGCTTTTAGACCCGTTAGTTTATAAACACCCTTTTCATCAGCAANTGCTCCTTTTTCAAGACTTTTAATAANAACGTTAGCAAAAGNCAAAGGTTTTTTTTTGGATTGAATTTTTCCACTAACGNTGTAGAANTGCCCGTATACAAAAGGGGCAGTTAATAGATAAAATAA
Organism: Formosa sp.; assembly: GCA_002698705.1. Classification (GTDB taxonomy): domain Bacteria; phylum Bacteroidota; class Bacteroidia; order Flavobacteriales; family Flavobacteriaceae; genus UBA3537. The sequence goes on from NZZM01000016.1 coordinate 14,053, forward strand.
TAAAATGTGACTGGTTAACTTCATTGGACAAATATACTTTATAATTTAGACAAGGCTAAAAATTTATTTATATTTGTATAAATTATTAAAAATGGTCACACATTCAGAGGAAAATTACNTAAANGCAATTTTTCATTTATCTAAGCAGGACAATCAAGCGGTTAGCACTAACGCTATTGCTACAAAAATGGAAACAAAGGCCTCTTCTGCAACGGATATGATCAAAAAGCTATCAGAAAAGGATTTTGTAGCTTATCAAAAATATAGAGGAGTAAAGCTTACTAACAATGGTAGATTAGCTGCTGCTGCTGTCATTAGAAAGCATCGCTTGTGGGAGGTATTTTTAGTTGATAAATTACATTTTTCATGGGANGAGGTACATGATGTTGCTGAACAACTAGAGCATATAAAATCTGAAAAACTAACTCAAGAATTAGACAGCTTTTTAGACTATCCAACTAAAGACCCACATGGAGATCCAATACCAGATAGTAAAGGAAAAATACCTTCAACTAAAAAATTACTACTGGCAAAGGTCAATCAATCCCAAAGTTGTATTTGTGTAGGAGTTAAGGACTCATCTTCCGAATTTTTACAATATTTAGATAAATATAATATTGCTTTGGGAACCAACATAGATGTTCTTTCCAAAGAGTCTTATGATGAATCTATGACTGTCAAAATTAATAATATTAAACGATTAATTTCAAAAGAAGTTGCTCAAAATTTATTTGTCAAAACTATATAAATATGCTAGATACTGTAATCACTTATTTTGAATCTATAAATCCAGTACTAGCAGCTTTCTTTGCTTCCCTTTTTACTTGGATTTTAACAGCTCTAGGAGCTTCTCTAGTTTTTTTATTTAAGGGAATGAATCGTGGTGTCCTTGATGGTATGCTTGGTTTCACAGGTGGAGTGATGGTAGCAGCTAGCTTTTGGAGTTTATTGGCTCCTGGTATTGAGATGAGTCCAGGAGAGGGCTTTGTGAAAGTAATGCCATCAGCTGTTGGATTTGGATTAGGAGCACTATTTCTTTATGGGCTAGACAAAATACTTCCGCACTTACATATAAATTTTAAGGACAACGAAAAAGAAGGTGTTAAATCTCCTTGGCATAGAACCACATTGCTAGTTTCTGCGATAACTATGCATAATATTCCAGAGGGTCTTGCTGTTGGAGTTTTGTTTGGGGGAGTTGCAGCAGGAATCCCTGAAGCAACCATTGGAGGGGCGGTTGCTTTAGCTCTTGGGATTGGTATTCAAAACTTTCCAGAAGGTATTGCTGTTTCAATGCCGTTAAGACGTCAAGGAGTTAGTCGTTTTAAAAGTTTTTGGTATGGTCAAATGTCTGCTATAGTTGAACCCATAGCCGCTGTTATTGGTGCTTTGGCAGTTACATTCTTCACTCCAATTTTACCATATGCCTTATCATTCGCTGCGGGAGCAATGATTTTTGTTGTTGTTGAGGAAGTTATTCCAGAAACGCAGCGTGACAAATACACTGACATTGCTACATTAGGATTTATAGGAGGTTTTATTGTAATGATGACTTTAGACGTCGCCTTAGGCTAGTTTAGCATTTGCAATTTCCATTTCCACAATCCCCATCTTTACTCTTTTTCCAAATTCTTTTTCTAAATATGAATAAAATAGCTGCTATAAGGGCTCCAAATAATATAATGGTTTCCAGAGTTGGATTCATAGGTTTAGTTTAATATTTGGAAAGAAATTAAAGCAAAAATATAGGCAATTATACTCATCCCCACAAGTTGAATCATTGGCCATTTCCAACTTTTAGTTTCTCTTTTTACAATAGCAAGCGTACTCATACACTGCATAGCAAACGCATAAAAAAGCAGTAAAGATATTCCAGAAGCGAATGTAAACACTTTTGTACCATCCTCGTAACGTTCATTTGCCATCTTTGTTTTGATTGTTTCAATGCCATCATTTTCTGCTGAACTTCCCACGCTATAAATTGTAGCCAAGGTCCCAACAAAGACTTCTCTGGCTGCAAAAGATGCTACCAAGCCTATACCGATCTTCCAGTCGTACCCTAAAGGTTTGATAACTGGCTCTATTGTTTTACCTACTATTCCAATAAAAGAATGTTCAAGTCGGTAAGCAGCTATCTTATCTTCAAGCTCACTTTCGGACGCTGAAGTATTTTGTTGGGCAACAATAATATCTGCATTTGAAAATTTTTCACCTGGGCCATAAGAAGCCATTACCCAAAGTATAACAGAAATAGCCAAGATAATTTTACCAGCCTCAAAAACAAAAGTTTTAGTTTTTTCAATAACGGTAATTAAAACATTTTTAAGTAGAGGGAATTTATAATTTGGCATTTCTACTACAAAAAAGGTTTTGCGATTTGTTTTCATAAATCGATCTAAAATGTAGGCAGAAAATATAGCCATCCCAAATCCAATAAGATACAACATCATAAGGGTCAAGGCTTGGTAGCTAAATCCAAAAAGGGTTCCCTCGGGAATAATTAGAGCAATAATAATAAGATAAACCGGAAGGCGAGCTGCACAGGTAGTGAAAGGGATTACTAGAATAGTAATTAAACGTTCTTTCCAATTTTCAATATTTCGAGTAGCCATAACCGCAGGAATAGCACAAGCAGTTCCAGAAATTAGAGGAACTACACTTTTACCACTAATCCCAAATCGACGCATAATTCGGTCCATTAAGAAAACAACACGACTCATATAGCCGCTTTCTTCTAAAATTGATATAAATAAAAATAGAAAGGCAATTTGTGGGATAAAAATAACCACTCCACCAACTCCAGATACAATTCCCTCTGCTATCAAATCGGTGATTTTGCCACCATTAGCAAAATTGCTTTTTATCCAATCTGCAAGCCCTGCAAAAGTGGTGTCAATTAAGTCCATTGGGAAGGTTGCCCAATCGTATATAGCTTGAAAAATAAGAAGCAGTAAGCTAAAAAATATTAGGTAACCCCATATTTTGTGTGTTAAAACCCTGTCTATTTTATTTCTTAAGTCTTTAGCTTTTGAGCGATCAATTACTAAGGCTTTCTTAAGAGTGTTATTGATAAACTGGTAACGCTTTATAGTTTCTTTTTGCTGAAGGCGTTTGAGTTCTGATTTCGATTTTGTTTGAAATTTTAAAACATCTAATTCTTTTCGTACTATATTCCTAAAATTGACATCTTGAGTAATCACTAGCCAAAGTTTATAGATATCTTGATTGGGGAATGCTTTTTGTAGACGTTCAAAATAAGCAGTATCTATATTAGTTGTATCCAAACATTGAGCCATTGATAATTTCTTATACTGCTCAATTAATATTTTCAATTCTTCTATTCCAGTCCCTTTTCGGGTACTAACTAGGGCAACCTTCGTGTGTAATTCATCTTCTAGCAAAGGAACGTCTATTGTAATGCCTTTGCGCTTCATCACATCGCTCATATTGATTACCAAAATACATGGGATTTTTAAATCTTTAATTTGAGTAAATAAAAGCAAGTTCCTCTTTAGGTTTTCAACGTCACTTATAACAACAGCAACGTCTGGATAATCTTTATCTTTCTTATTGAGTAAAAGTTCAATAACTACACTCTCATCCACTGAGGAGGCGTTTAAGCTGTAGGTTCCAGGAAGGTCTAATATGTAAGCTTTCACTCCCCTAGATAATTTACAAACACCTTCTTTTTTGTCAACCGTTATTCCAGGATAATTACCAACTTTTTGATTCAACCCTGTAAGAGAATTAAATACAGATGTTTTCCCAGTATTGGGGTTACCAATGAGCGCTACTTTAATTTGTTTACTCATTAATTTTATCAATTAAAATAAGGGCAGCTGTTTCTTTGCGAATAGCTAAAAAGCTGTCATTTATATTCAGATATAATGGGTCTGAAAAAGGGGCAAGTTGCAGCAACTGAACTTCATTTCCCGGCAAGCAACCCATCTCAAGTAATTTGAGTGGTATGTCCTTGGAAGAACTGTCTTTTATAATTCCACGTTCTCCTTTTTTTAAGTCTGCAATTGAAAATTTCATAGCCATTTAGCATTATTCAAATCACACAAAAGTAATAAAAGATCAATTATACAAACTGGCTTTTAACAATTTTATATCATCTAAAAGGTCTTCAATTGCTTCGGGGTCAGTGCCATCGTAAAATCCACGGATTTGTTTTTTATGATCAATAAGCATGAAGTTTTCAGTATGAATCATATCGTATGGGTCACTATTTTCATTATCCTTGACTGCTAAATAGGATTTCCTAGCTAAGTCATATATTTGTTTTTTATCCCCAGTTACTAAATTCCATTTAGAAGCATTAACCCCTTTTGTTTTGGCGTATTTATTTAATTTTTCAACAGAGTCAATTTCTGGAGTAACGCTGTGGGATAAGAGTAATATATCTTGATCGTTAATTGTTTCCTCTTGAATTTTAACCATATGGTCTGTCATAATTGGGCAAATAGTTTGGCATGTTGTAAAGAAGAAATCAGCAATGTATATTTTACCATTGTAATCAGCTTGTGTGATGGTGTCTCCATTTTGATTAATAAGTTCAAAATCGGAAATTTTGTGGTACTTTTTTTTGTACTGAATTGTAGTGTCAACAAGTTCGGAATTTACTTGATAAGGCTGATAAATAGGTAAAACCTTTATAGGTTTCAAGATGTTATAAAAAGCAATCAAAATTGCAACAGAAAGGACTCCCAATGTTGTGATAAAAATCCAATATTTCTTTAATATTCTAAGAACCATCTTATTATCAAAAAACAAAGGTACAATACAAAGGGCAAAAATTGACTTTAAATCACTTTTTAATTGGTTTTGTTCCTATGACTAAAACTGCTACATTTGTCATCCAAATTCAAATAATCCTATGCAATTATTCATACAAATATCTCAATTTCTATTAAGCCTTTCCCTGCTGATTGTTTTGCATGAGCTTGGACATTTTATTCCCGCTAAGCTGTTTAAAACTCGCGTTGAAAAATTTTATCTTTTTTTTGATGTTAAATTTTCTTTGTTTAAGAAAAAAATCGGGGAAACTGTTTACGGAATAGGCTGGCTACCTCTTGGCGGATATGTCAAGATTGCAGGTATGATTGATGAGAGCATGGATACTGAGCAAATGCAAAAAGAACCCCAGCCTTGGGAGTTTAGATCTAAACCATCTTGGCAGCGCCTGATAATTATGCTTGGAGGGGTAACCGTTAACTTTATTTTAGCAGCATTAATTTACATATTATTAGCTTTTGTTTATGGCAATGTTGACGTTGACGCTAAAACTTTACGTGGTGGATACTTGATTTCAAATCCAGTACTTGAAAAAATTGGCATTAAGACTGGTGATAACATTTTAGAAATTGACGGCTCTGAAGTTGTTTATGCATCAGAAGTTCTAACAAAAATAATTACTGCAAAAGGCATAACTATTGAGCGTAATGGGCAAGCACAAAACCTTGAATTTCCAATAGATTTTCTTGGTCAGCTGAGCTCTTCCATTTCACAAGGTTTTATTGAACTAAGAGTCCCATTTATTTTTGAAAAACCAGTTGAAGGCTCTATCAATTCTGATGTTGATATACAGTCTGGTGATATTTTAGTTAGCATTGACGGTAAACCAGCTCAATTTATAGATCAATCAGGCCCTTTACTCAACGCTAAAAATGGCAAAACAGTGAGCATAGAAATCTCTAGAGGCGGTGCCTTTTTGGAGCGTCAAGTTCAAGTAAATAATGAAGGTAAATTAGGATTCAGTCTAAAAAGTTCTAGAAAAGCTTTTGCAGAAGCAGGTTTTTTTAAGATTATTAGAAAAGATTATAGTTTTAGCGAAAGCATTGGGGTTGGATTCAATAAGTTTTCGACTCAAGTTACAAACTACTTAACGCAGTTTAAATTAATATTTACGCCTAGCACGGGAGCCTATAAGGGTGTTGGAGGATTCAAAGCTATTCTTGATATTTTTCCAGATTACTGGAGCTGGATTAATTTTTGGTCGATTACGGCTTTTCTGTCTATAATGCTTGGAGTTTTAAATTTACTTCCTATTCCAGCATTGGATGGTGGGCATGTAATGTTTTTGTTATATGAAATGATAACTGGAAAAAAGCCTTCAGATAAATTCATGGAATATGCGCAAACAATTGGCTTTTTAATTTTAATTGCACTAGTTTTATTTGCTAACGGTAATGATATTTATAAGGCTATTTTCAACTAATTAATTTTAGTTTTCAATTTGTGTAAACTAAAAAATGATATATATTTGCGCTCGCGCGAGTGAAAATATATTCCTCCTTAGCTCAGTTGGTTAGAGCATCTGACTGTTAATCAGAGGGTCCTTGGTTCGAGCCCAAGAGGAGGAGCAAAAGCTTTACAGAGATGTAGGG
>NZZM01000017.1 GCA_002698705.1 Formosa sp.
AAAAATATAATATTACAATATTTCCCACTTAATTTTAACGTTTTTTAACGTTTTTTTATGTCACTCATCGATTAATTCAACCAACTTAACGCAATATTGTATCTAAGTCATTATTTTAGTAGCCTTGTCTATAACGTTTGAATTTTTTCGAAAACGTTATAAAAAAAATATTAGAATAAAAACACAAATAAATTAAACATAAATAAATTAATAATCAATCAATAAAAATTATGAAAAAAATTTACTTAATTTTTGCTTTGTTTTTTGGACTTTCATTTAATATGACAGCACAAGAAACGGTCATTGGTGTTTGGGATTTCGTTGGAGGTTCTACCACTGGAGTTATTGGTGAAGGCTTTACAACAGCTGGCACCAATGATGTACTTGGATGGCTAAAAAACGGAGACCAAACTTCCGCTACAGATGTTAATTCAGTAGTTCAATCTGGAAGAGGTATAACAGGTAATGGATTTTCTGGTTCTTTTCTTAATGGACTAGACATAACATCCGCTGACCTAGTTGATGGTAAACTTCATGTTTCAATCACTTACAATAATATAGATCTAACCGGAACAGGTACAGTTCAGCAGCTATTCTTAAAAGGTGCAGGAAACTCTAATTTTGGTACCAACCACAGAATGGTTGGATTGAAGTTATCTCACGATGCTACTAATAGTGATATTAAAGTTGAATCTATAGTTCTTAATAATGGTATACAATATGGAGGTTCTAAAGACCAAGGTGGTCTAGGAACTTCTGCAGTTTACAGCGAACAAATTACCCTTGGAACAACTATGGATTTCGTTAATATGACTTCCACATTTTGGGTCGGTAGCCCTGGTGAATTCTCAACGAATCCATACGGCTTAACTTCTGCTACAAATGATATAAATCAATCAACTTCTTGGAACGCTGCTACTCAAACTATGTCTCCAAATGCGATGCTTAAATTCTTACAATTTTGCTCAAAAAATGGAGATGGTTCAGTAGAAATTGATCAATTCAAAATTTCAACTGGAACATATGAAAATACTGTTGCTTCAGGTGACGGTGAAACTACAACTCCCGAATCAGGTTTAGCATTACAGGGGATTATAGATTTTAAAGGATCAACTGGTACTAATGGAAAAGCTATACACTTATTAGCTACTGCTGATGTACCTGATTTATCTGTTTACGCATTTGCTATATCCAGTAATGGTAATAATGACCTTTCTGCTGATTATACTCTACCTTCTGGAAGTGCTTCAGCTGGGGATCATATTTTACTTGCAAGAGATGCAGCTTACATGGACGAATACATGGCAGCATCAACAATTTTTAGTTCAGTTATCGAAGCTGGTTCTTCGGTTTCACAAAACGGAGATGATCCCATTGCATTACTTCTTAATGATGTTGTAGTTGAACAATTCCAAGATCCATCAACTGATGGTACTGGTACAGATTGGGAATATACAGATTCATGGGCATACAAAGTCAATGGAGCATGGACTTACGGTGGAGTTCAATGTACTTCCCCAGCAACCCCTACAACATGGGATTCTGATTGTGTATATCCATTTGCAGTTGGACAACAGCCAGCATCTTTCACAGCACCTTCATGGGCTGGGAACTGGTTAATTGACCCAGCAGCTGGTGCTCTAGCTGTAGGTCCTTCACAGGGAAGTGGTCAATGGTATGCTAGTAATGAAAACACAGCAACTGAAAGAGCTTGTTTATATGATGATGTTTACACATTTGGTGATGACGGATCATTCACAAATACTCTACAAGNTCAAACNTGGNTAGAGCCATGGCAAGGTGTTGATTNAGATGGANATGGCAATGNTGATGANGCTTGTGGAACTCCNGTAGCNCCNCATGATGGATCAAACGCTGCCACATATACATATGATGAAACAACNGTTACATTAAATGGATTAGGTGCTTACTTAGGTTTAGCTAAGGCGTTTAACCTTGGAGAGACTGCTAGCCCTGCAGATGCAGTTTCAACTATTACTTATTTAATAACTGAGGTTAATGAAAACTACTTAACATTGGATATTGAAGTAGGTAACGGAAACTGGTGGAGATTTAGATTAATCAAAGAAGGATATACTCCTCCGCCTCCAGCAACATATAATGTAACGTTCAATGTTGATATGAATAACTCTATAGTTCCTGATGCTGGTGTATACGCTGGTGGAGGTATCTTAGGAGATGCAACTGCATATCAAATGACAGATGCTGACGGAGATGGTATTTGGACTGTTACTATAGAAATGTTAGAAGGTACTACTGGTGATTACATTTTCTTAAATGGCCCTGGCGACGGTGGCGATTGGGGTAGAAAAGAGCAGCTTGCTGGTCAAGATTGTGGTCAAGGAGCAGNATAANGANAGANTNNTNCCTCCAGTTACTGCTGATGNTACTTACTCATTCTGTTTTGGAACTTGTGAAGCAGATTGTGGTGTAGTTACAAGATATGATGTTACATTTAATGTAGATACTAATAATATTGAAGTAGGTGCTAATGGAATGACCATTGGTGGTGGAATCATGGGAGGTGCTAATGCATTTGCTATGACAGACGCTGACGGTGACGGAGTTTACACTCGCACAGTTTCAATGCCTGCAGGTACAACTGGTAACTATGTTTTCTTAAACAATACATCAAATCACTATGCATATGATGGAAAAGAAGACTTAAATGGACAAGATTGTGCAGATGGTCAATTTAACGATAGACTATTAGCTGCAGTGACAGAAGATACATCAGTATCATACTGTTTTGCAACTTGTGAGGTAAGTTGTACAACAGCTGGTCTAGATGATTTAGGAATCACTGAATTTACATATTTCCCGAATCCGGTGAACGATATGTTAACGATTAATGCACAAAGTAATATTAAAGATATAACAGTCTATAATATGCTTGGACAAATCGTTGTACGTCAATCACCAAACGCAAGTAATTGTACAGTAGATATGTCTACAATACAAACTGGTGCTTATTTTGTACAAGTTTCAATTGGAAATTCCATNGAGACAGTACGAGTGTTGAAAAAATAATTTTTTCAACATATAAATTAAAAACTCCGCTTCGGCGGAGTTTTTTTATACCTAAGTTTAAAAGTCTAATTCAAATTCATTGTTTAAATTTGTGTATATGATTGCAAGTGATTTTTCTTTTATCATCCCTGTATATAANCGACCTGAGGAAATAAGGGAATTGTTAGAAAGTTTTTGTGAACTGGATGCTCCTAAGACTTTTGAAATTGTTATTGTTGAGGATGGTTCTAGTTTAGATGCTCGCCTTATTGTTGAGCATTTCCAGTCTAAACTTAAGATTAAATATTTTTATAAAGAAAATTCTGGGCCAGGTCAGTCACGAAATTATGGAATGGAAAGAGCTAAAGGACACTATTTTATTATTTTAGATTCTGATTGTATGCTTCCTAAAAATTATTTATCTGAGGTTATATCCTTTTTAAATAAATCTTATGTAGATTGTTTTGGAGGTCCAGATAGAGCAAAATATAATTTTTCTGAACTACAAAAAGCTGTTAATTTTACGATGACTTCACTATTAACAACAGGTGGAATAAGGGGAGGGGATACAGAAATTGAAGGTTATGAGCCTAGAAGTTTTAATATGGGAATCTCAAAAGAAGCCTTTTTAGCATCAGGAGGTTTTGGTAATATACATCCTGGTGAGGACCCTGATTTATCCATTAGATTAAAAGCTATAGGATATAAGTTGCGTTTAATTTCTAAGGCTTATGTTTACCATAAACGACGCCTTAATTTTGAAACTTTTTTTATTCAAGTTTATAAATTTGGACAAGTTCGACCAATATTGAACAAATGGCATCCTCACTCACGAAAATTAGCATATTGGTTCCCATCATTTTTTGTAATTATATTTTTATTAAGTTTATTATTACTATTGTTCTTTAATTTTAAATGGGGTCTTTATTTATATGCAGTATATTTTTTAGTAATATTTATAATGGCTTTGAATTCTATTTCAAATGTCATTGCTAGTATTTTGTGTATACCTGCAGTTTTAATTCAGTTTTCAGGTTACGGCATTGGCTTTTTAAAATCTTTTTTTAAATTAAAAATTTCTAAAAAATCAGAAACTAAACTATTTCCAAAACTATTTTTTAAATCGATATGATAAAAAATATAAAGAATTTTTTATTGAACTTAGTGCAATTTAAACACTTAAATGTTCTTNTTTTATTTCTGTTTTTTGCATTTATAGTTTCAATTATTTCTAAATTATCTAACCAAGTAACTCAAACTTTTCAAGTTGAATTAGTTCCAAAAAATTTATATTCAACAGAAATATTAACAGAGAATTCTTCAAAATATGTATATGTTACTATAAAGGACCAAGGATTTAATATGCTTAAATATGTATTTGAAGATTTAAAAGCTGATGTAGATTTTAATAACTTAGAAAAAGATGCTTCAACATATTATTGGACTAAAAATTCTAATGGTTTTAACTTATCCACAATTTTCAATGATGTTATTGAAATCAAAGATATTTCTCCCAGTATTATTCCTTTTAGTTATGATATTCAATCAATCAAGAAGGTGCCAGTTATTGTTAACGTAGATATTGAATTTGCACTAGGCTATAATTTAGTAAATCCTTTAGAATCTAAGCCAGATTCTATTACAGTTGTTGGGCCAAAAATTATAATTGATACTATTTCGAGCATTTTTACAAAAAATCTAAAATTTAATGAACTTAAAGAAAATATCAACACGTCTGTTGAGCTGAAAAATTTAAATAAATTAAAATTTTCTAATACATCAGTTAAGGTTTTAGGTAAGATTGATAAATTTACAGAAGGTAAATTAAACGTTGCTGTTAATGTAATTAATTTACCACCAAATTATGGAATATCTGTCTTTCCTAAAGTAGTACCTGTAGTATTTTATGTAAATCTTAGCAACTACAATTCTATTAAACCTTCTGATTTTATAGTTGAATGTGATTTTAATAAAATGGAAACAAGTAGTAACCTGCTTATACCACGATTGGTTTCTTTCCCCGAAATTATCAAAGAAGCTTCAATTCAAGTTAGTAAACTAGAGTTTGTAATGATAAAAAAATAATGACTAAGGTACTTGGACTTACTGGAGGTATTGGTAGTGGTAAAACAACTGTATCTAAAATGTTTACAGATTTAGGTGTGCCAGTATATAACGCTGATTATGAAGCTAAAAAATTGATGCAAAGTTCTTTAGGTTTAAAGATTGAAATTATAAATTTACTTGGTGATAAGGCCTACAAGAATAATGTTTTAAACAAGACTTTTATTTCTAAAAAAATATTTAAAGATGCTTCCCTTTTAAAAAAAATTAATTTAATAGTACATCCTGCTGTTATAGATCACTATAAGAATTGGTTTTCTGCTCAACATTCAGTTTATGTGGTTAAGGAAGTAGCTATTTTATTTGAGATTAATTCCCAGAAAAATTTTGATTTTATATTAACAATCACTGCACCAAAACCACTTAGAATTCAAAGAATTATTAAGAGAGATAAAAAATCTATTGAAGATATTGAGGCAATAATGTCAAACCAGCTTCCAGTCTATAAGCAGTTAAATAATTCCGATTTTGTGATTCATAATAACGCTATAAATGAAACACGAAAAAGTGTTTATGATATACACAATGAAATAATTAAAAAATCTATTATCTCTTAATATTTTAACATTTTAGTTAATAGCAAGTTAAAAACTATTAAAATATTCTTTAAATATTTAATTTTGCTGAAATGAGTAAATTGGTCTTTTCAATATTGGTTATTCTTATGAGTTTATCACTCATCGGAATTATTTTTGTCCAGGCTTATTACATAAATAATATACTCCAAATTAAAGAAAAGCAAGATGTTGTAATTATAACATTAATGTCTCTTCTTTTTACATTAATAATTATCGTTGGTTACATGAGTGCGGTCTATCAATTAATAAAACAACGTAAAATTTCGCAAATGAAATCAGATTTTATTAATAACATGACCCATGAATTTAAAACTCCTATAGCAACAATTAATCTAGCGCTTGATGCCATCAAAAATCCTAAAATCTTCAATAACAAGGAAAAGGTATCGAATTATATTTCTATCATAAAACATGAGAANAAGCGTATGAACGCTCAAGTAGAAAATGTTTTGCGTATCTCTAAACTTCGNAAGAAACAATTAANTATAAGCAAAGATAGGCTAGAACTACACGATTTGATTCAAGATGCAATTACNCATGTAGAATTAATTGTACAAAATCGTAAAGGATATATAAAAACAAATTTTAAAGCTTCTAAGTCGTCNATTCTTGCCAACGATTCATATTTTACTAACGTTATAGTTAATATTTTAGATAACGCAGTAAAATATTCTGAAGGACCACCAAAAATTGACATTTTAACTGAGAATATTGGAAACAATATTTTTATGTCTATTAAAGACCAAGGTATAGGGATTAGTAAAGCTGCTCACAAACGTGTATTTGAAGAGTTTTACAGAGAACATACAGGCAATGTTCACAATGTTAAGGGCCATGGTCTTGGCCTTGCTAATGTCAAAAGAATTATTGATAATCATCAAGGGACAATATCTCTTGAAAGTGAGAAGGGGAAAGGAAGTATATTCACAATAAAATTACCACTAATAACATAAAAAAATGGAAGAAATAACAAAACGAATTTTACTCGTAGAAGATGATCCAAACTTTGGTATTGTTCTTAAAGAATATTTGACTATTAATAACTANGATGTAGTTTTAGCCAAAAATGGCATGGAAGGTTTTGAAAAATTTAAAAAATCTGATTTTCATCTTTGTATCCTAGATGTTATGATGCCATACAAGGATGGTTTTACATTAGCTCAAGAGATAAGAGAAAAAGATAAAGATGTTCCAATTATTTTCCTAACAGCAAAATCTCTTAAAGAAGATGTTTTAAAAGGTTATAAAGTAGGTGCTGACGATTATCTTAATAAACCTTTTGATAGTGAGGTTTTGTTATTGAAAATTAAGGCTATTATTCAAAGAAAAACAGTTGAAAGTATTGCTGATAGTAAACAGTTTGAATTTGAAATTGGTAGTTTTAAATTAAATTCTAAGCTTAGATTTTTAACCCAAAATGAAACTCAAATTAAACTTTCACCAAAAGAAAATGAACTTTTGAGATTATTGGCTCTTCATATTAATGATCTCATGCCAAGAGAAATTGCTTTGACAAAAATTTGGCGAGATGATAACTACTTCACCTCAAGGAGTATGGATGTTTACATAGCAAAGCTGAGGAAATATTTAAAACTTGATCCNAAGGTTGAGATCTTAAATATTCATGGTGAAGGTTTTAGATTAGTTATTAATGAGTAAATTAATTATCAATACTATATTTGACTTGAGATAAAATCTTTTCAAATGGGGTTAGATAATTAAACCATTTTATATTTTCTTGTTTTTTAAACCATGTTAATTGTTTTTTGGCAAAACGCCGGCTGTTTTTTTTTATTTCTTCTACAGTATTTTCTAGGGTAAGTTTACCCTCAAAGTATTTAAACATCTCTTTATATCCAACTGTGTTTAATGCATTAACCCCTCTATGTTTATAGACTAATCTTGCCTCTTNTTCAAGACCATTTTTTAACATTTGATCAACCCGATGGTTAATTCTATCATAAATAACAGACCTTTCAGCTTCTAAACCAATATTAATAATATTAAAATCTCTAACTATTTTTTGCTTATTTAAATATTTACTGTAGGGATATCCACTTTCTCTAAAAACTTCAAGTGCTCTAATAATTCGGTGTGAATTATTTAAATCAGTTCTTGAATAGCTAATTGGGTCAACAACTTTAAGTTCTTTTTGTAAACTTTTTATTCCTTTTATTTTAAGTTCTAAGTTTAAATTCTCACGTACTTTTGGATTAACATCAGGNAAAACATCTAAACCTTTTAAAATTGAATTAATGTAAAGTCCTGAACCTCCAACCAAAATTAAAATTGAATGTTTTTTATAAAGTGTTTCAATTCGTTTGATTGCATCTTTTTCAAACTCCCCTACGTTATAATTTTCGGTTATGGATTTGTGATGAATAAAATTATGTGGAATTTTTTTAAGCTCTAAAGCTGATGGAGAAGCTGTTCCAATTGGTATTTCCTTAAAAAATTGCCTAGAATCAGCTGAGATGATTTCGGTTTTGAAATATGTTGCTAATTTTAAGCTTAGCTTTGTTTTTCCAATTCCTGTTGGCCCAACGATTGAGATAAGAAATTTACTCATGACTTAATTATAAACCATATTAGTTCAGAAAAATTTTAATTAATCAATATTTATATAATTTCTTAACACACTTCAAAAGTAGTAAAACTTTAGTCATTAAGGTGGATCACTTTTAAACTTTTATTGCGCCTTATGTAGCTTTGAAGAATATGTTGTGCATCTTTATTATGCTCTAAAGGAATAATGAGTGTCGATAGAATATCTACATTAGTCACTTGATGGTTTAGATTATAATACGTATAACCCCTTAGAACTCCTTTTTCAATCCAAATAGCACTGCGTTCATCAACATCCCGGCCTTTATCAATAATTAGAATATTTTCAGATTGAAAAGAATAAAAATTTATCATTTTACTCGCTCTCATATTGTAGCTCTCAACGGACTCTTCATTAATGCAGGCCCCTTTACATTCTTTAATTGTATAACTAAAGCAACTGCTTTTAGTTTTATATATACCACATAATTTTTGACATAAATTGTATTTAATAGTAATTTTATTAATAAAATTTTTCCCACTTAGAATATTAGCAAAAGTAATTATAGGTTTATCATTCCCCTNAATTTTTGTAACCTTTAGATTTATATACCCATATTTATCTTTGAAACTAAAAAGACCATGAGTAAAAATAGTTTTCCTTAAAGCTCGGTTATATTTTGGTTTATGGAATTTTATTTCAGAACTCTCTTTGAGAAGGGCTAATAATTCACTTCCAGTTTTCTCAAATGAAACNGCTGAAACTTCAATTTGAATTTTTTTGGATTTAGTATTATCTCCCACAAAGTGTTGATTAATTCTACTTTTTATGTTTTTACTTTTTCCAATATAGATTATATCTCTTTCGTTGTTATACATATAATAAATACCCGTATCGGATGTGAGAGACTCAATAATCTTTTTCAATTTTGGTTCTAATTGTCGTCTAGGTTCAAGTCGTATCAATCCTTTGACAATTTGTTTGTCAATATCTCTGTCGAGGAGTAATTCAAATAATTTTACTGTTGCTTTAGCATCACCTGAAGCTCGGTGACGGTCACTCATTGGAATTCCCAATGAACGAACTAACTTTCCAAGACTGTATGACGCAAGATCAGGAATAATTTTTTTAGATAATTCGACAGTGCATAAATTTTTCCGTTCATAAAAAAAGCCNAGGCGTTCAAATTCTAGTTTAAGGATTCTGTAATCAAATTTTGCATTGTGAGCTACAATGATACAATTATCAGTAATTTCAACTATTCTTTTGGCAATTTCAAAAAATTTTGGTGCACTTCTCAACATTTTATTAGAAATGCCTGTAAGATTTACTACATAGGGCTGAATATTACGATTGGGATTAACTAAACTAATAAATTGATCAACAATATTTTTACCATCATATTTATATATAGCAATTTCTGTAATGCCNTCCTCATTATATTTCCCTCCTGTGGTTTCTATGTCTAGTATTGCATAAATATCTCTAATTTCTAGATCCAAATATGTGACTACCAATACGAATCATAGTACTTCCACAATCAATAGCAATCTTATAATCTCCGCTCATTCCCATTGAAATTATATCCATTTCNTTCTTATTTTTTTTTAATCTATCAAAGTATAAACTTAATTTTTTAAACTCTTTATTGATTTGTCCTTCATCAGCTACAAAACTTGCCATACCCATAAGCCCTCTAATTTTAATATTTTCAAAATCATCTAAAGAAATCAAGGTCTCTGCATCTTCAATCGACATTCCAAATTTATTATTATCATCTGAAATTTTTATTTGTAATAAGCAATCTATAATCCTATTATTTTTTTTCGCATGTTTATTAATTTCAGATAATAATTTAAAGCTGTCGACACCATGAATTAAACTTACAAATGGAGCTAAATATTTCACTTTATTTCGTTGTAAATGACCAATCATATGCCACTTTACATCTTTTGGCATTTGTAGTTGCTTTATTGTCATTTCCTGAACTTTATTCTCCCCAAAAATTCGCTGCCCAGCATCATATGCCTGCATAAGTTCACTTACAGGTTTAGTTTTTGAAACTGCCACCAGAACTACATTTGATGGTAGAGAAGATTTTAAATGATAAAGTTTATCTTTTATTTTCATTTTACAACTCATAAATAGTTAAACCATTTCTTAATTTTGGTAAAATATAGGTGCTTTTTGGGGGCATTGATAAGTTTGCATCAGCAATTTTTTTAATTTGATCTACAGTAACTGCTTTTAAGCCAAAACCAATAGTAAAGTTTCCTTTATCTATTTCTGTTTTTATTGATTCCATATTATCACTTCTGTGTGAATAATAAATAATTTTATTTGTTGTAATATTTTTAATTCCCAGAATAGGTTTTAAAATTTCTTCTTGCAAGATATGTGCATCTAATTTGTATAGAAGTGAAGGTAATTTAATTTGATTTTTTAATAAAGACAATGAATAAAGTTGCTTATTCATGTACATACAAAATCCGGATTTTTTTTGACATGCATTAAATGATTTGTGAGCTTTTACTTTAAATTTTTCTTTTAATCTATCTAAAAGTACTTCTTTTGATATTCCATTTAAATTAGTTAAAATCCTATTATATTCTTGAATTTTCAATTCATTTTCAGGGATTAAAAAAGCCATAACATATTTTGCTTTCATATTGTTTTCTTGCTCAGATAAAAGCTTTGAGGATGCAATTCTGTGATGTCCATCAGCAATATAAAGGCTTTTGATTTTATTAAACTCTTTAGAAAATTCTTTTATTTCTGATTTATTATGGACATACCATAATTTTTGCGTTTCATTTTCATTGAAATCAATACTAGACGTTGGCGGTTTTTTTTTGACATTTTCTATTAATTTAGAAAGCATATTCCAACTTTGGTATGTCAATAATACTGGGTCTGAATTAAAACGTATTATTTTTAAATAGTTTTTAAAAATCAATTCCCTAGATTTTAATGTTTCTTCATGTTTTTTTATAATACCATTTTTATGATTTGAAATAGAAGCAGCTGCGACTACACCAGTAAACGTATCTTGGCCTGATGAAATTTCTTGTACATAAAAACCAGGTATTTTATCTTTAACTACTAAACCTAATTTTTTAAATTTTAAATATTCATTCTTTACCTTTAGATAACGAGAGTTTTGGGAAATTTCTTTTTCAGGAAATATATTTTCTTTAATGATATTAAAAAAAGAATTTGGATTTATTTCTAGAATTTCATGAATTTCATTTTTTTTATAAAACTCGAAAGACTTTGTGCTAAATTCTTTTTCAATTTTAGCTTTAGCTCTTACTGCGCAAAATGGTTTTATAATTCTCATATTTAATTAGCTTAATTAAGCTAATAGTTATTTTAAAAGCAGTCAATAATTTGATGAGCAAGTTTAAGTGCATTCGCCCCATCTCTCAAAGTAACGGTTGGTTTTTTATTATTTTTAATTGATTCTGCAAAAGCTTCAAGNTCATCCAAAATAGCATTATTAGGCTTGATTTCAGGGTTTTCAAAATAAATTTGTTTTTTTATTCCCTCAGCATTTTGTAANATCATATCAAAATCTCCAGGATATTCTTGAGCATTTTTCATTTTTACTACTTCTGTTTTTTTATCCAAAAAATCTACACTGATATAAGCATCTTTTTGGAAAAAGCGACTTTTTCTCATATTTTTTAAGGAAATACGACTTGCTGTTAGATTAGCAACACACCCATTTTCAAACTCAATGCGGGCATTTGCAATATCCGGTGTTTCACTAACAACACTTATGCCGCTAGCCTGGACTGATAGTACCGCTGATTTAACAACACTTAGAATAATATCTATATCATGAATCATCAAGTCTAGTACAACAGGTACGTCAGTTCCTCTTGGGTTAAATTCAGCTAACCTGTGAGATTCAATAAACATAGGGTTTTTAATTTCTGATTGAATTGCTTTGAAAGCTGGATTAAAACGCTCAACATGCCCAACTTGTCCTCTTAAGTTATTTTCAGATACTAATAGTCTGATATGTTCTGCTTCTTCTACAGTGTTTGTAATTGGTTTTTCAATAAAAATATGCTTTCCCTTTGTAATAGCTTTAATAGCGCAATTGTAATGTGATAAAGTTGGAGTTACTATATCTACAACATCAACTGCGTCAATTAGTGAATCCAAGTTTTTAAAATATGAATAATTAAATTTTTTTGAAATATTCTCTCCATTTGCAATATCAGGATCGTAAAAACCAATAAGTTCATATTNTTCTGATTTTTCAAGTAATTTTAAATGAATTTTACCAAGATGACCCGCACCTAATACTCCTATTTTAAGCATAAAAAATAATTTTTAACAAAATTAAATATTTTAACTCTATTCTGAATAAATAAATTTAAAACATTTGTTTTATAAATTCTTTTACGATTTGGTCTGAATCTCAATTTTCTTTACTTAATTTTGATGATATAATTTATGAAATTGATNGATTCATTTAAACATAAAGGGCTACGCCAGCAACTTGTAGAAGATTTAATTTCTAAAGGGATAAAAAATAACACTGTATTACAAGCCATAAAAACTGTTCCAAGACATTTGTTTATGGATTCTATTTTTTTAGATCATGCATATCAAGACAAGGCTTTTCCTATAGCAGCTAATCAAACTATATCGCAGCCATACACGGTAGCATACCAAACTGAACTTTTGGAAGTCGAAGAAAATCATAAGATTTTAGAAATTGGGACTGGCAGTGGATATCAAACAGCTATTTTGTGTTTACTCAAAGCTGAGGTTTACAGTATTGAGCGGCAATTAGAATTATTCAAAAAGACAAGTATTTTCTTGCCAAAAATTGGCTACATACCTAAACGTTTAATATTTGGAGACGGATATCAAGGATTAAAAATTGAGTCTCCATTTGACAGAATTCTTGTTACTGCTGGTGCTCCTACAGTTCCAAAAAAGTTATTATCACAGCTCAAAATTGGAGGGCGTTTAGTTGTCCCTATTGGACTCGAGGAACAAGTAATGACTCTTTATATTCGCACAAGTCAAAAGGTTTTTGAAAAACAAGAATTTGGGAATTTTAAATTTGTTCCAATGTTGGAAAATAAGTCTTAAAAACTTAATCCAAACATCAACGCCTCATTTCTTTTTCCATTAACTTGAGACAATACATAATCTAACCTTAGAAACCGATATTTTTTCCATCCTAAATTTGAGATACCTATATTAAATTCATTGTAGGNGTATTTGCCAATTCTAGAAATTCCATGTAAACCTAAAATTAAATTGTAGTTTAACTTATTAATATATGGTATTTTACCTAAAATATAACCTTTAAAATTATGTTCCGAGTGATATTCAAAATAATCACCTGAAGTACTATAATCATAATAAGCTAAATTTTTAAAACTACTTAAATAATTTGCGTTCAACTTGGTGTATGTTTGGTTGCCATTAAAGTGTTTATAGTCAATGAAGGATAAAGTTTTATTTTCAAAAAATGTACCTGCTAATAAATTATATTTGTATATTCCAATNGATTTTAAGTTGACTCTTTGTTGAATTCTGAAGTGTAGATGATCGAAATTATAGTCTGGAATACTACTATTAAATCCTTTTGTGTAATCTAAAAATAACTTTGGATACTTAGAACTAGTTATACTTACTTTAATATCAGGATAAGTCATAAACTTTTCACCAAATCGAATTCTTAACCCCAAATTAAACTTAAGTAAATCATGGTTTGAAAAAGCGGGGGTATCAATTGCGTCAGGATCCAAAGGATTATTACTGGTATAATCGACTTCTTCTTTTGGAAATATAACATAATCTGTAGTATTAAAAAGTGCTTTACGTTTTTCGTATGAAAAACTTGAGTTAAAGTTAACGCCGTTAAAAAGTTCCNTACTATAATTAACTTTAGCAAAGCTTTTATCGTAGAGCTTCATGAAATTCTTCTCAAAAAGTAAAGAGCTAAATAGGTTACTAAGCCTTGATATTGGTTCATTAGAGTTGAATTGTTGTGTTTTTACTCCAGCACTAACAACAAGAATTGAATTATTGATAGCATTAAACTTATAAGAACCCTGAACTCCCATACGCAGGCGTTTGGTTTCTACGCTATAATTCACCAAGCTACTAAATGCAATATATTTTTTATAACCATTATATCTTTTGTTGAAATATGATCTTAAGGATATATTGTAACCTTGAACCGTGTTGAAAGATACTCCACTTAATGGACCCGATATCCCAAAACTTTTTTTGTTGTATGAATCATTATAAGCATAGCCACTAAATATATTTTCAACTTTAAATTTATTATTTACATTGTCTAAAGAGTCTAAAAACTCCTTAGATGTTCTCTTTGTTTCGATACTGTCCTTTTTCANATAATCTTCAAACTCCTCTTTANTCAAAGCTATTGGTCGTTTTTTATCCCAATATGAAGATTCTTTTTTATTAGCATTTTTTTCAAAAATCAAAATTTCATTTTTATTTTTATTTGACAAAAGTTTTGGATTAAAATCATAATTTGTGTAATTAGCAATAAAACTTCCATCTCCTTTAAAACCAAATAAACTATAACCAAAATCAATTGTTTGACTCCTAACAAACCAATGGTTTAGTTCTTTGTTAAAGCTTAGACTCTGACGTATTTTTATAGTATCTGCGGGGAGAATTTGAGCTTGTGTCCCTCGAACTGCAATGTCGACTCCATACAAGGCCCAACTATCCTCAACAATATAAATACTTCCCGAAAAAACACGATCGTTTTCTCGTTTTGGAAGTAAATTAATTTTATTAATTAAATGACCTTCATTGTCATAAAATTCACCTTCTAATCTATAGTTATAGTAATTAAAAGCATAATCAGAAATTGGCGAAATAATGTCATTATTAATTTCTACACTGTTGTTGTATAAATTAAAATCCACATCCATAGCAGTATTNAAACTTATTCCATTAGAATCTCCACTTACTTTTGACGCTGTGACAGTCTCAAAAATCTCTGGTTTTATGTATTTAATTTTTGAAAGTGTTTCCGATAGGTAGATGTAGCCAGATCGAGTAGAGTCTAAAGCCCCTTCAAAGTCCCCAATTTCTTGACCCATAAATTTTTCAGGCGCATTTTTAATTCTGATAAATCCTTTGGAGTAAAAATCAGCAGTATAAGCATTTAGCTTCTCAAGATATATCTCTCTTTTCTCTATAGCCATTCTTATAATACGGTTTGCTGGATTTTCTTTTGAATCAATTATAACTTCTTTTAAATTGATATTTTCATCTTCCATTATAACATTTAATGTGTATGGAAATCTTACAATTTTTATGTTTTGAGTTTGCGTTTTAAATCCTAAAAATTGAAAAGTAATAGCATATTCACCCGCTTTTGAGATATCTATTTCATATTGTCCTTCAGCATTTGAAGTAGTACCTCTATAAGAGTCCTTAATGTATATATTTACATAGGGAAGAATATCACCATTACTATCTTTAACACTTCCAATGATTTGGCTTTGCGCTATTGCTACAATCATTAGAGCTAAGACAATTGTGATTTTTTTCATATCCCAATCAGGTTTTAAAGTTTTTATTTACTCGATNTAAATTTCGTTTATTTTCACGGTCTTTAATATTTTCGCGCTTGTCAAATAATTTTTTTCCTTTTGCCAATGAAATCTGAAGTTTAGCAAAGCCTTTTTCATTAATAAAAAGTTTTGTTGGAATNATGGTAAGTCCTGTNTTTTTCACCTCTTTACTTAGTTTTCGTAATTCTTTTTTATTTAATAAAAGTTTACGCTCAGCTTTGGGGCTGTGATTGAAATGATTACCGTGATCATATTGTTGAATCGTCATGTTGATAACAAAAAGCTCACCAGATTCATTAAATTCACAAAAACTTTCTGCGATAGATGCTTTACTTAAGCGAATAGATTTTATTTCTGTNCCTGTCAAGACAATACCAGCTGTATAATTATCCAGAAGATCGTAAGAAAAGCGAGCTTTTTTGTTTAGAATATTAATTGATTTTCTCATTATGGCTCAAAATTAATCAAATATACTTTGTGTTAAACATTATGACTCTCATTATTTTTTAATTATTTACTGCAATTGAAGTTTTAAAATTAAAAAGAATCTTCATATAAATTATATATCTTTATAGTAATAAGAATACATGGGGTTATTTAATACTTTTTTTAAAAATAATGATAATTTGTGGCGAGGGAATGCACTAGAATCTATAAATCAATTAGAAGATTTAATGAATGCTTCTTTTTCTACTCCTCAACTTATTTTCAAACATTCTACTCGTTGCAATATTAGCCGTATAGTCTTAGATATATTTGTCTCCAATTATACATTTTCATCTCAGAACTTTGGAGCATGGTATTTGGATTTACTTGTTTATCGAAAAATCTCTGATACTATTGCAGAGACCCTTCAAGTTGTTCATCAATCTCCNCAGCTTATAATTATAAAAAATGGAATAGCAATCAAAAGTGCATCTCATGAAAGTGTTAATGATATATTATTGAGTAATTACTTAAACTGATTTAAATTTTAATAATTTCAAGAAATTGAAATCTATATTGTGTGTTATTAATTGAATATATTANTTAATTTTTTTGTAGTTTGTTATTGATTTATAAGACTTCTTTGGGCCATTGATAATATGTTTTATTTGAAAAGTTTTATCATCAAGTTTGAAACTATATCTAGATCTGTATGTGTCTTCTTCACAAAGATGTATGGCATTTCCAATTAGACTTTTATCTATTTGATCTAGCTTGATAGTTTGAAAAAGCGATTTTGGTCCTTCAAAAAAGTAAATTTCAAGTTTTTTTTCAAATAATCTGAAATAGTACTTTCTTTTAGAATTTAAAGCTCTTCCATTATTTAAGTATAGTACACCACTTTCAGAATATTTTAAATCAAATAAATCATTTTTTGTAATCTCCAAAATTCCATTTCCTTTATTACCATTGTCAAAAACTCTTTTATAGCTCCAAGAACCTAAAAGCATTTTAAATAATAAACTTTTCAAATTCATAAATATCCTAGTATTTAAAAATATGTGACATACATGTTAAAATCAAAATTAGTAATTAGAATTTAATGATTCAAATATTTGCATTTAATGAATGTATTAACCAATTTTGAAGACCTGGTAAATTAAACTTTATGTATAAGATTTCTAATCAACCATTCACTATTGAATTAATAAATGATTTAATATCAAATAAAACCATAATTCAGCTTTCAGACGAGGTAATATCAAATATAAATTCTTGCTATTCATTTTTAAATAGTAAGATTGAAAATTCTGAGGTTGCACTGTATGGTATCAATACTGGTTTTGGTTCTTTGTGTAATGAGAAAATATCAAGAAAAGATTTAAAAAAATTACAAGAAAACTTAGTTCGTTCGCATGCCTGTGGAGCTGGAAAATTAGTCCCTAAATCTATTGTAAAGTTAATGTTGATTTTGAAAATAAAGGCACTTTGCTTTGGGCATAGTGGAGTGCATTTAAGTACTATTCAACGACTTCTTGATTTTTATAATTTTGATATATTACCTGTCGTATATACTCAAGGATCCCTTGGAGCTTCTGGTGATTTAGCTCCTTTGGCTCATATTGCATTATCTGTTATTGGTGAGGGGAAGGTTTGGTACAATGGAAATCTTAAACCAACTTCAGAAGNTTTAATAGAAAAAGGGTGGAAGTCTATTTCATTACAACCAAAAGAAGGCCTTGCTTTGTTAAATGGCACTCAATTCATGTCTGCATATGCATTGGATTGTTTGCTGAAATCTTTTAGGATTTCATATTTTTCAGATTTAATCGCTGCATTGTCTCTGGATGCCTATAACGGAAGAATAGACCCTTTTAATCCGATGATACATTTGGTAAGACCGCATAAAGGTCAAGTTTTAACAGCAAATAGAATTTGTAATTTTTTAAGTGATAGTAAATTAATTCTACAAAAGAAAAATCAAGTTCAGGATCCTTATTCATTTCGCTGTATTCCACAAGTACATGGTGCTACCAAGGATACACTAGAATTTGTAAAGAAAACCGTTTTAACTGAAATAAATTCTGTTACTGATAATCCGATTATNTTTTCCAAAAGTAATNCGATTATTTCTGGAGGTAATTTTCACGGACAACCATTGGCATTTGCATTAGATTTTTTAAAAATTTCAATTGCAGAATTGGGTAGTATTTCAGAAAGGCGGATATTTAAATTAATTTCTGGTGAGCGAGGCTTACCGGNTTTTTTAATTGAAAATGCAGGACTTAATTCAGGCTTAATGATTCCACAATATACTGCTGCTAGTATTGTTAGCGCCAATAAACAGCTTGCAGTTCCTGCAAGTATTGATTCAATAGTATCATCAAATGGACAAGAAGACCATGTTAGTATGGGTGCAAATTCTGCGACCCAAGCGCTTCAGGTTGTAGAAAATGTAGAACAAATTTTAGCAATTGAGTTAATTAATGCCTCACAAGCTTTATTTTTTAGAAGCAACAAAACATCTAATTTTTTAGAAATATTTTTAAAGGAATTTAGAAAAGATGTTCCCAAATTAAATATTGATAGAGTTTTACATGATGACATGACAAAGTCATTAAACTTCTTAAAATCTTTCAAGCTTGAAAACGAACTAATGTTTACTTGGTAAAATTTTTTTTTAAGTTCTAGATTTATTGGACTAACTTTCCTCTTTAGGCTTATTTTTATTTGTAGAAATTTTAATACTTAATGAGGCATCTCCTTTTTTTAAATCTATAGAAATCACGTCACCTAATTGAACATTAGATTTAATTATTTCTTCAGCGATAACATCTTCAACGTATTTTTGGATTGCTCTTTTTAGTGGTCTCGCACCATATTGTTTATCAAATCCTTTTTCTGAAATGAATTTTTTTGCTTTATTAGTGAGTTTTAATTTATATCCTAGTTCACTGATTCGATCTAGTAACTTTTCTAATTCGATGTCAATAATTTTATTGATATCCTCCTTCTCTAAATTGTTAAAAACCACTACATCATCAATCCGGTTTAAGAATTCTGGAGCGAACGCTTTTTTAAGTGCATTTTCAATTACAGATTTAGCATTAGAACTCTCTTGTTGTTTTTGAGCAGCAGTTCCAAATCCAACTCCATTGCCAAAGTCTTTTAGTTTTCTTGCCCCAACATTTGAAGTCATAATAATTATAGTATTACTAAAATTAATTTTTCGTCCTAAACTATCTGTGAGAAAACCATCATCTAAAACTTGCAGAAGCATATTAAAAACATCTGGGTGAGCTTTTTCAATTTCGTCTAAAAGAATAACTGCATAAGGTTTCCTTCTTACCTTTTCAGTAAGTTGCCCACCTTCTTCATAGCCAACATAACCAGGAGGAGCTCCCACTAGTCTTGAAATTGCAAATTTTTCCATGTACTCACTCATATCAATTCTGATTAATGCATCAGAACTATCAAAGAGTTCATTGGCCAAGACTTTAGCAAGTTGTGTTTTACCGACCCCTGTTTGGCCTAAAAATATAAATGAACCTATGGGCTTATTAGGGTCTTTTAGTCCAGCACGGTTGCGCTGAATTGCTTTGACAACCTTGGAGACAGCTTGGTCTTGACCTATTACTTTACCATTAATTAGTTCTGGTAGTAATGAAAGTTTGTTTCCCTCAGTTTGTGCTATTCGATTAACTGGAATACCCGTCATCATTGAAACTACTTCAGCTACATTATCTTCTGTTACGACTTGTCTATTTAGTTTAGATTCAGCTTCCCATTTTTTTTGTGCTTCAGAAAGGTTTTTTTCAAGGCGTTTTTCATCGTCTCTGAGNTTTGCGGCTTCTTCATACTTTTGTTTCTTGACAACAGAATTCTTAGTTTTTCTTACAGATTCTAATTCCGCTTCTAGCTCAGTAATTTGCTCAGGGACGTCAATATTAGTTATGTGAACTCTGGAGCCTGATTCATCTAAAGCGTCAATAGCTTTGTCTGGTAAAAATCGATCAGACATGTATCGACTTGTGAGTTTAACACAAGCAGTGATAGCTTCATCAGTGTAGTTAACGTTGTGATGCTCCTCGTATTTATTTTTTATATTCTCAAGTATCTCAATTGTTTCATCAACAGAAGTTGGTTCAATAATAACTTTTTGGAATCGACGCTCAAGCGCACCATCTTTTTCTATATGCTGCCGATATTCGTCAAGTGTGGTGGCTCCAACACATTGGATTTCTCCTCTTGCTAGTGCTGGTTTAAACATGTTAGAGGCATCAAGACTGCCTGTTGCGCCTCCAGCTCCCACAATTGTGTGAATTTCGTCTATAAATAATANAACATCATTATTTTTTTCTAATTCGTTCATAACTGCTTTCATGCGCTCCTCAAACTGACCACGGTATTTTGTTCCAGCAACCAAACTGGCAAGATCTAGGGTTACAACACGTTTGTTAAATAGGATTCTAGAAACTTTTCGTTTTATAATTCTATTTGCTAAGCCTTCAGCAATGGCAGACTTACCCACTCCAGGTTCACCTATAAGTAACGGGTTATTTTTTTTCCTTCGGCTTAAAATTTGTGAAACTCTTTGAATTTCTTTTTCTCTTCCAACAACAGGGTCAAGTTTACCTTCTTCAGCCATTGATGTTAAGTCGCGTCCAAAGTTATCTAAAACAGGTGTTTTGGATTTTTTATTTGTTTTTGATGTTCCACTTTTCTCAAATCCACTATTTTCATCTTGATGATCTGATTCGTCATCATTTGAATCTTCAGAACCTGATAATGATTTTGAAGTTGGTGTTTCCAAATAGGTAGAACCGTTTTCGATTATCATTGATTTAAACTGATCTTTGACATTGTCATAATTCACTCGTAATTTATTGAGTAATTTAGTAGTAGGGTCATTTTCATTTCTTAAAATACAAAGTAGTAAATGAGCAGTATTAATTGATTTACTTTGAAATAATTTAGCTTCCAAAAATGTAGTTTTAAGTGCTCGTTCAGCTTGTCTTGTAAGATGTAGGTTTTTTTTCTCGTAAGACATTGCATCAGTATTGGGGTTAGCTGGACTTAAGATCTCAACTTTTCGACGCAACTGACTCAAATCAATATCGAGAGCGTCTAAAATTTCAATAGCTTTACCTTGGCCATCTCTAAGAAGACCTAACATTAAGTGTTCAGTTCCAATAAAATCATGACCAAGGCGTAGAGCCTCTTCTTTGCTGTAAGATATTACATCCTTAACTCTGGGTGAAAAATTGTCATCCATGAAAATATATTTTTCATAAAAATACAAAATTTTATAGGTCACAGTTGAAAAATTATTACAAAAAAAAAATTAGTTATAAACTACAGTAAAAACAATTAAAAAATAAAAATTTCTCACTTTAATTTTATTAATCTTTAACATCTTAAAATTGTTGATAAAATAGACTAAAAAAAGAAGTTTATTTCCATATTTAAATCTATGAAATTTATATATTAGCTAAGATGATTTAATCACAACAAAAATATATATGATTGAAGGAGAAAAGTTAATTCCAATTAATATTGAAGATGAAATGAAATCTGCCTATATCGATTATTCGATGTCGGTAATTGTTTCTAGGGCTTTACCAGATGTAAGAGATGGTTTAAAGCCAGTTCACAGACGTGTTTTATTCGGAATGCATGAGTTAGGAGTTAGGTCAAATACCGCACACAAAAAGTCTGCTAGAATTGTTGGTGAAGTATTAGGTAAGTATCATCCACACGGAGATACATCTGTTTATGATACTATGGTTCGAATGGCTCAAGAGTGGAGTTTAAGATATATGTTAGTTGATGGGCAAGGAAATTTTGGCTCAATTGATGGCGATAGTCCAGCTGCAATGCGTTATACAGAGGCTCGCATGCGAAAAATATCAGAGGATATGCTTGCTGATATTGAAAAAGAGACTGTAGATCATAAATTAAATTTTGATGATACTTTACATGAACCTACAGTTTTACCTACCCGTATACCAGGCCTTTTAGTTAATGGCGCATCAGGAATAGCNGTTGGTATGGCTACTAATATGCCTCCTCATAATCTCACAGAAGTTGTTGATGGAATTACAGCCTACATTGATAATAATAGTATTCAAATAGATGAGCTAATACAGCATGTTAAAGCTCCTGATTTTCCAACTGGAGGTATAATATATGGTTACGATGGAGTTAAAGAAGCATTTGAAACAGGTCGTGGACGTATTGTTATGCGAGCTAAATCAAATATTGAAGAGGTTAATGGTCGTGAATGTATAATTATTTCTGAGATTCCTTATCAAGTCAATAAAGCTGACATGATAAAAAAAACTGCCGATTTAGTAAATGATAAAAAATTAGATGGAATTTCTACAATCCGTGATGAATCAGACCGAAATGGCATGCGTATAGTTTATGTATTAAAACGTGATGCAATTCCAAATATTGTGCTTAATAAGCTTTTTAAATATACTGCATTACAATCATCATTCAGTGTTAATAATATAGCNCTGGTCAATGGTCGCCCAGAGATGTTGAATTTAAAAGATATGATTCGTCACTTTGTTGACCACCGTCACGAAGTTGTTGTTCGAAGAACCCAATATGAATTACGAAAAGCACAAGAAAGGGCACATATCTTAGATGGTCTAATTGTTGCATCAGATAATATTGATGAAGTTATAAAGATTATTCGTGGTTCATCTAATCCAGACGAAGCTCGGCAAAAGCTTATAAAACGTTTTGAATTAAGCGAAATCCAAGCAAAGGCTATTGTTGAAATGCGCCTGCGTCAACTTACAGGTTTAGAACAGGANAAACTCCGTTCAGAATACGAATCTTTAATGAAAACTATCGATAATTTAAAGGACATTCTAGAGAAAAAAGAACGCCGTATGCAAATCATTAAAGACGAGCTATTGGTGGTAAAAGACAAATATGGAGATGAACGTCGTTCTATTATTGAGTATGCTGGTGGAGATTTGTCAATTGAAGATATGATACCTAATGAACAAGTGGTTATTACAATTTCACATGCAGGATACATTAAAAGAACCTCTTTAACAGAGTACAGAACTCAAAATAGAGGTGGAGTTGGCCAAAAAGCATCTACAACTCGAAATGAGGACTTTTTAGAACATCTGTTTGTAGGTACTAATCACCAGTATATGCTGTTTTTCACTCAAAAAGGAAAATGTTTTTGGATGCGTGTATATGAAATACCTGAGGGGAGTAAAACGTCGAAAGGCCGTGCAATTCAAAACTTAATTAATATTGAGCAAGACGACAAAGTGAAGGCATTTATTTGTACACAAAACCTTAAAGATGAAGATTATATAAATGCACATTATGTTATAATGGCAACTAAAATGGGTCAGGTAAAGAAAACCTCATTAGAAAAATATTCAAGACCCCGTACCAATGGGATTAATGCAATTACCATTCGAGAAGGTGATGAGCTATTAGAGGCTAAACTTACTACTGGTGAAAGTCAGGTGATGTTAGCACTTAAATCTGGAAAAGCTATCCGCTTTGAGGAGGCTAAAACACGTCCTATGGGACGTGGTGCTTCTGGGGTAAGGGGAATTACCCTTGCTAGTGACAAAGACTCTGTCATTGGTATGATTTCTGTTAATGATATGGATAGTAATATATTAGTTGTTTCTGAGAATGGATATGGAAAACGATCTCACTTGGATGATTATAGAATTACTAATAGAGGAGGAAAAGGGGTTAAAACTATTTCTGTTACTGAAAAAACAGGTAGTTTAGTATCGATAAAAAATGTGACTGACGAGGACGACTTAATGATTATTAATAAATCAGGAATTGCAATTAGAATGGCAGTGGAAGATCTAAGAGTGATGGGTCGTGCCACACAAGGGGTAAAGCTTATAAACTTAAAAGGTACTGATTCCATTGCTGCAGTTGCNAAGGTTATGAAAGAAGAAGAAGAAGAAGAAGTTGAAGAGAATGNGACTAAAAAAGATGTTANTGATGGTATNAAGTCAAGCTCTGAAAACTCTCAANAAAANACCCTTAAAGAAGAATAATTATAAAAACTNTATGTAATGAGAATATATTTAATACTAGTATTAGTAACGACAAGNTTTTGCTCTATTTTTGCTCAAAAAAAAGAATTACGATCAATAACAAAAGAGCTGAATAAAGGAAATTTTGAAAAAGCAGAGACTACCATCAAATCAATTGAGCCTATGCTTGTTTCAATGGACGAAAAACAAAAAAGCGAATTCTATCTTTTAAAAAGCAAAATTTATTTTAAAGGAGGTGATGCTGGACCTGATGAAACNGAAAAAGCCGTTTCATCTTTTGAAATGGTTTCATCATTAAACAATCCACAATCTAAAGAAATCCATCTTAACAATTTGATTAATCATTTAATAAATAAAGGTAGTGATTATGTTCAAAAAAGCGATTTTTCAACTGCTATTAACTATTTTTCAAATGCTTATCGAATTTCAAAAAAAGATACATTATATCTTTATTACGCCGCCTCCACAGCGGTCAATGCTAAAGACTATGATAAATCTTTAGTAATGTATGAAGAATTGAGAGCACTTGGGTATACAGGAATTCAAAAGCAATACTATGCAGTCAATATTGCCACTAATATGGACGAATCCTTTGATAATAAACTACTAAGAGATGCTTCAGTAAAAGCTTCAACACACATTAACCCCTCAGAAAAAAATTCAAGATCTAATTTTCCCGAAATAATTAAAAATATTGCTTTGATTTATAATCAAAAAGGTAATACAGAAAAAGCCCTAGAAGCTATGCGTGAGGCTCGTGATGCAAATCCAAATGACATAAATTTAATAACAACTGAGGCAGTCGTCCAGTATAATTTAGGAAATAGTGAAAAGTCCAAGAGTCTTTTTGAACAAGCTACACAATTAGACCCCATAAATCCAGAGCTACAGTATAATCTTGGAGTAATAGCTGGTGAAGCAGGAGATTTTAAAAATGCAAGTAATTATTACAATAGAGCTATCGAATTAAATTCTAAATATTTAGATGCTTACATGAATTTAGCTACTTTAATTTTAGGAAAAGAGGAAGCTATTATAAGAGAAATGAATAATCTAGGGACTACAGCNGCCGACGATCGGCGTTATGACGAATTGCGAGAAGAGAGAAATCAGATTTACGTTGATGCAATACCTCACCTAGAAAAAGCATTAAGTATCGACCCCACTAATTATCAGGCAACAAAGACCCTCTCTAACATTTTTTCTGCAACAGGAGATGATTTAAATGCAAAAAAATATAAAGAATTAGCCGAATCATTACAAAAATGAATTAATGATTTATAATCTGTTAGAAGCTTTTGATGAATTTTAGTTTATGAGAGTAATTTTCGAGCTTTGAGTTGTAGATGCCATTTTCATCAAACTTATCTACACGCACTTTGCCATGTGCGTGTATGATACTGTTATTATTTATCAGGATTCCTACGTGACTTATTTCACCTTCCTTATTACTAAAAAAAGCAAGGTTTCCAGGCTTAATATCATTAAAGATATTTAAAAATTTTCCTTGATTAGCTTGTTGAAATGCATCTCTTTTGATTTTGATTCCATTTAGTCTATATACCATTTGTGTAAGCCCTGAACAATCGATTCCGAATGGAGTTTTACCTCCCCATAGATAAGGAGTGTTTAAGTATAATAAAGCTGTTCGGATTATATTTTTTTTTGATATTGAAATTTGGCTTTTATCAAGCTTATGTTTGAGATAGTTTAAAGAATTTAAAACACTACCTAACACTATAGGTTGTAAGTTTTTGTTTTCGTCACTTAAATAATCAACTAAATTTGTACTTAAGATCTCATTTTCAGTAGATACTTTTTTGAAATATTTCTTTTCAATTTTATAAAATTGTTTATTATCTACCCAGCCTTCATAGCCGTCATAATGTAAGCTAACAAAACTCCATTTGTTTTGATAATTTAATATTTTGAAACACTCTCCGTATAGTATCTGTGAGATTAATTCACTTTTGTCAGATGCTTCCTTTCTAAGTGCTACAATGCTATGGTTACACAATCCGTATTCTAGCATTAATCAAGTTTAATAATTAATGATGACGCACCACCACCACCATTACATATAGCAGTAGCTCCAATTTTACCATTATTATATTTCATCACATTAATAAGGGTGACTATTATACGGGCACCCGAGCAACCCAAAGGATGCCCTAAAGAAACGGCTCCTCCGTGAACATTTACTTTTTTTGAGTCAATGCCTAGGATTTTCATATTGGCCAAACCAACAACTGAAAAAGCTTCATTAAGTTCAAAGTAATCAATATCTTCTATTGATAGTTTTAACTTATCTAAAGCTTTCGGAATAGCTTTAGAAGGCGCAGTAGTAAAGCGTTCCGGTTCTTGTGCTACATCAGCATAACTCAAAACAGTGGCTATCGAAGTGAGTTCTAATTCTTTCGCTTTNTCCTTACTCATTAAAACTAGTGCAGCAGCACCATCATTTATTGTTGATGCATTTGCAGCTGTAACTGTACCATTTTTGGTGAAAGCAGGATTTAATTTCGAAATTTTATCAAACTTTATATTATTAAACTCTTCGTCTTGAAAAATAATTTTTGGTTCACCATATTTTTGGGGAACACTGACAGGAATAATCTCATTTTTAAATTTATTTTTACTCCAAGCATCTTTAGATCGTTTATAAGATTCTATCGCAAAAGAGTCTTGTTCTTGTCTAGTAATTGAATATTCTTTAGCACAGCTGTCTGCGTGAACACCCATCAATTCTTTATCGTATGCATCAGTTAATCCATCTTTTATAATACCATCTTCAATAACTAATGGACCAAATTTCTTACCATTTCTGAAATTGCTGTAGTGTGGTGTCAAACTCATATTTTCCATACCACCTGCAACAATAATTTCGGCGTCTCCTAGTGCAATACTTTGGACAGCTTGAATAACAGCCTTCATGCCTGAAGCACAAACTTTATTTANAGTAGTGCACGGAACAGTTTCCGGAATACCAGCAAAAATAGCTGCTTGTCTAGCAGGTGCCTGACCTACGCCTGCTTGTAAAACNTTACCCATAAGTACTTCGTCTATTAGNTTGGGATTNAGTTTTATTTTCTCTAAAGAATTTTTAATTGCAATAGCTCCAAGTTTTGGAGCAGGAATAGTTGCTAAGCCACCCATGAAGCTTCCAATTGGGGTTCGACATGCAGAAACAATCACAACTTCTCTGTTCATATTTTTAGTTTTAAATATTGTCTAAATTAATTAAATTTTGGGATATAATTCATTGTATTTTTTGCTTTTTATGATTTAATGCCTTTCTTTTTATTACTTTTGATATAACCTCTTTTAATAATTTTATTTAGACAAAATATTATTAAAAAAATGACTAAAATTTTANATAAGCTTTATAAAAATCATAGTTTTTTGTACAAGATCTTCCTTTTTGTATCAACAACTTTTTTAATTGTTTATTTATTTCCAAAAAGTGGAAATTTCAAATATAGCTTTGACAAAGGAAAACCTTGGCAGTCTGAAAACTTATATGCTCCTTTTGATTTTGCTATTCAAAAATCAAATGAAGAGATTCAAAAAGAAAAAGAATTAGTTTCTANTGAATCTACTATTTTTTTTGAAGTTGACACCACAATATTGAGTAAAGTCAAAGTGAAATATAGAAGTTATACCGATAGTCTTTTTTTTGAAATCCCTACTGAAGCTTTTAAGAATCGGCTTTATAAAAAAGGTATTTCTATTTTAGATAAATTATACCAGCCAGGTGTTCTTGCTGAAGATTATGAATTTTCATCAAAACAAATAGTCTCAGTTTTGGTAAATAATACTCAAACTAACACTGTTTTTTTTGAACAATTTTTCCCACAAAGAAACCTAAATTCATTTATTGATGATGAACTTTTGGGCAGTGATTTAGAATTGTACACATCTATTTTTAAATCTATCTTTTTTGATATAGTAGTTCCCAATACAAATTTTAATGATGAATTAACCCAACGCGTATTAAAGGATAGAATAAATCGTATTTCATTGGTACGCGGCCGTATTGAAAAAGGAACCTTAATAATCTCAAAAGGCGAGGTAGTACAAGGAGAAAAATTAGTAATCTTAAAATCTTTAGAATCAGAATACGAGTCCCAAGTTTGGACTAAAGCTAATTATGTTTGGATTTTAGCTGCATACACCATCTTGGTAGCCTTGGCTCTATTGATGTTGTTGTTGTTTTTAAAAAAATACCGAAATGAAATATTTTTAAATAATACAAAAGTAACTTTCATTTTTTTTAATATATCTTTAATGGTACTTCTTACTACTTTGGTACTTAATTTCAATTCTGCTTATCTGTATGTAGTTCCGTTATGTATCCTGCCGCTCATATTAAAAGCTTTTTTTGACGCACGTTTAGGACTTTTTACTCATGTTATTACTATTTTATTGTTAGGATTTATAGTTACTAATAACTATGAATACATGTTTTTACAAATAATTGCCGGTATAGTCACAATTTTGACGGTTTCAGAACTTTACAAAAGAGCTAATTTGTTTATCTCTGTTGGCCAGATAACACTTATTTACATTATCGCATATTTCTCTTTTTATGTTATTCATGAAGGTAATATTGATGGGCTGAAATGGGAAAATTTCTTACTTTTTGTTCTATGTGGATTAGCTACTCTTTTTGTTCAGCCTTTAATTTATGTTTATGAAAAGCTTTTTGGTTTAGTATCAGATGTATCGCTTTTAGAACTAACGGATACTAATTCAGCTTTATTAAAGGATATATCNAATAAAGCCCCAGGAACATTTCACCATTCTTTAAATGTTGCAAACTTGGCTGAAGCATGTGCAAATGAAATTGGAGCTAATGCAATGTTACTTAGAGTGGGGGCATTATATCATGATATTGGTAAAATATACAATCCGTCATATTTTACTGAAAATCAATCTACTGGGACTAATCCTCATGATGAGCTTTCTCCAACAGAAAGTAGTAAAATTATAATTGATCATGTGATAAATGGAATAGAGATTGCTAAAAAAAATAATTTACCTGATCGAGTTATTGATTTNATAAGAACTCACCATGGAACAAGTACAGTAAGATATTTTTACAATAAACAAAAGGAAATAAGTTTAGAATTTAAACCATCCGATTTTAAATATAATGGACCAAAGCCATTTAGTAAAGAAACTGCGATTTTAATGATGTGCGATAGTGTTGAAGCAGCATCTAAAAGTTTAAAGAATCCAAATTCTAATAAAATTAACAAGTTTGTAGATGCTATTATTAATAGTCAAATTGATGCCAATCAATTTTTAAATGCCAATATTACTTTTAAAGAAATTGAATCTATCAAAAAAGTTTTAAAATATAAGTTAGCAAACATATATCATCTTCGTATTGAATACCCTGATTAAGACTTTATTATTCAATTAAAAAATTAAATAAATAGTTTGCGATGTTGGTAATGAAAAGTTACATTTGCAACCGCAATTTTATTGCATAAGTTCATTAAAATAGGAGAGGTGCCAGAGTGGTAATGGAGCAGATTGCTAATCTGTCAACGCGTAAGTGTTGCCCGGGTTCGAATCCCGGTCTCTCCGCAAACAAATTAAACACGGGGTGTAGCGTAGCCCGGTTATCGCGCCGCGTTTGGGACGCGGAGGTCGCAGGTTCGAATCCTGCCACCCCGACTTTTTATTTGTTTAATTTTTAATAAAGCTTAATTACCATCTTCGGGGTGTAGCGTAGCCCGGTTATCGCGCCGCGTTTGGGACGCGGAGGTCGCAGGTTCGAATCCTGCCACCCCGACTAGATGATTTAATGGTCGCATAGCTCAGCTGGATAGAGCACCTGCCTTCTAAGCAGGCGGTCCTAGGTTCGAATCCTAGTGCGATCACATTTTATCTCCAAGAATAATAAATTATTTTTGGAGATATTTTTTATATTTTGCCTTGCAAAAATTAACTTNTNAANGACTATACTTTATAAAAATTATTTTAATTATATTATGTGAAATTAATTATATGTCAAATAAAAATTATTTATTATTTCTGATCTTTCATTTTATTTTTATCTCAACTGGATTAAATGCTCAAAATTTTTATTCAGGTACAGTTTTAGATCAGAACGGTGATCCTATTATTGGAGCTTCAGTTTTTTTAAAAAACACATCCAATGGTACCCAAACTGATTTTGATGGTAATTTTATTTTAGATGCAAATATTNAAGACGTACTTGTGGTAATGTACATTGGTTTTAATAAGAAAGAATTTGATTTGACCTCTAAAAATGATTTAGGCATAATTTACCTAAGCGAGAATATAGACCAGTTGGATGAAATTATTATTGTCGGTTATGGGAGTCAAAAAAAAGAGGTTTTAACGAGTTCGGTAAGCTCTGTAAAAGGCGACAATTTAACAATTGAACCTGTTGTAAATGCAACTCAAGCTTTACAAGGAAAAGCGGCAGGTGTAAATATTATTGCATCTGATGCTCCCGGGACTTCTTCACAGGTNATTATTCGAGGTCTTGGAACTGTACTTGCAGGTCGCGAGCCTCTATATGTCGTTGATGGAATTTTGACAAATAATATCAATAATATTAACACTGCAGATATTGAAAAAATTAGTATTCTTAAAGACGCTGCATCATTAGCTATATATGGTAATAGAGGGGCTAATGGTGTTTTAATTGTTACTACAAAAAAAGGTAAAGAAGGTAAGATTTCTTTTTCATTTGATAGTAATTTTGGTATGAGAAATATAAGCTTTAGACCTAAGATGGCAAATACTAATTCTTTTGTTACTTATAGTAATGAAGCAATTTTATGGAACTTATTAACTGATTCAAACCCAAACAATGACAACAGTTTATCTAATTTTTTTCCATCAGAGCAATCATACAATACTAATTGGTTAAACGAGGTAAGTCAGTTAGGATTAATTACTAATCACAATTTATCTGCTTCTGGTGGAAATAATGATATTAAATCTTTTTTTAGTTTCAATCTTAATAAAGAAGAAGGAATACTTACAGGTAATAATTTTGAACGTGTAACATTTAGAAATAATATTAATTATAAGTTATCAAAAAAAGTTGATTATTCTCATAACTTAAGTGTACAGCTAGCAAATTCAAATCCCAAAAATTTTGGAGTTTTTACAAGTGCCTACAAGCAAGCTCCAATTGTACCAGTCAGAGACGAGAATGGCAGATATGGTTCGTCCGTTGCATTTAATAATGTAGCCAACCCTGTTGCACAATTAGAGCTTCAAAATGAAAAGCAACGTTTTTTAAAATTACAGGGTACATTTAAATTAGAATATAAAATTTTTGAACCTTTAACTATTACTTCACGTTTTTCTTTAGAANCAAATTATAATCGTTTTTATAATTTTGATAATAGATTGGCGACCTATTTATCTATTGAACCCGGTAATACAATTAATAATTTTCAACCTACAGACCCTGATGCTCCTGAAATACCTGAGACAGTCTTATTTGTAGCTCACAGCAACGATTACCGTTGGTTTTTTGACAACTATATCACATACAAAAAAAAGATCAGAGAAAGTCATAATATTAATGCTACACTTGGATTAGTTTCTGAATCTAATAAATATGAAACTCTTTATGGCTCTAGAATTAATGTTCCACCTGGATCAAATTTAAATTTTAATCTTGATTTGGGAAATAGTAGTGACGGTACAGAAGAATCTGGTGGAGGATTTTCTGAAACAAGAAAACTCTATTCTTACATCGCTAGATTCAATTATGACTATGATTATAAATATATATTTAATGCTTCTTATCGAATGGATGCGGCTAATTTCTTTCAAGAAAAATTCAGGTATGGAAATTTTTATGCTGTCAGCGCAGGTTGGTTTTTAACTAGAGAAAATTTCATGACTGAAAGTTTTTTTGATAAATTAAAATTAAGAATTAGTTATGGCGAATTAGGGAATGCTCAGATACCAAGTTTTAATGTAGTCAGATTTAATCAAGGTTTTCCATATCCATTTGGNTCAGGCCAAAATACTCAACAGGGTGGNACAGTNACTGCTACTGTTCAGGAAGATTTATCTTGGGAAAATACTAATGAGTATAATTTTGGGCTTGAATTTTCATTACTCAATTTTAGGTTAAATGGTGAAATAGATTTGTACAAAAGAATTAATAATAATGCAATTCTACCTTTACAATTACCCAGTACTTTTGGTTTTGATCCCTTTTTGTCTCACGTTGGAAAAATCACAAACAAGGGAGTTGAAATTAGTTTGAATTGGACTGATAAAATAAACAAAAATCTTTCGTATAATATTTCAACTAATGCTGCTTATAACCAAAATGTGCTTTCTGAAATTTCAAACCAATTTTTTACAAATCAAATTGGAGGAAGTATTAACAATGGACAATACACAAAAAGAGTTTCATTAGGACAGCCTCTTGGGAGCTTTTTTTTGTACGAAGTTAATGGAAT
This sequence comes from Formosa sp., assembly GCA_002698705.1. Taxonomy (GTDB): domain Bacteria; phylum Bacteroidota; class Bacteroidia; order Flavobacteriales; family Flavobacteriaceae; genus UBA3537. The sequence continues at coordinate 32,833 of NZZM01000017.1, forward strand.
AGATGATAGAGGTCAATTTGTCTATAAGGATATAAATAATGATGGAGAAATCAATGAGGAAGACAGACGTTTTTTTGGTTCATTTATTCCTTCATTTACTTCTGCACTTAATTTGAAGGTTACTTATAAAAAATTTGACTTCAACTTGGATACCTATGGTAGTTTTGGAAATAAAGTTTACAACGGTAAAAAAGCTCAGCGTTTTGGTAATGAAAATATGGAGCAATATGTATTTAATAATCGATGGACAACAGCAAGGCCGAGCAACACAACCCCTCGAGCCTCAAATAATGTGCCTTTATCTTCTAATTATTTTTTAGAATCTGGAGATTTTTTTAGAATTAATAATATTACCTTAGGTTACTCGTTTAATTCTGCCAAATTAAAAAAAATAAGATTATACATAACAGCTAAAAACCCCCTAATTTTCAAAAGGTTTTCGGGATTTACTCCTGAGTTAGCAGGTGATCCACTGGGATTGGCTGGAATCGAGCTGGATGCATATCCAACTTTAAGTTCTTATTTTTTAGGCTTTAATATTTTATTTTAATTATTTATTAAATGAAAAGATATCATAACAATTTTTTTGGATTACATTTTTTATTGATTTTATCATGCTTAACTAATTTTTCCTGCAACGAAGATTTTTTAGAAATAGATGCAAATCAAATTACGGCTGATGCCATTACCTCTGAACAGGCTATAGAGTTAATAAACGGGACATATAATATATTTCTATCTTGGCAGGTTAGCTCTTTTTCGTGGAATGCAATAACCAGTATTTCTAGCGATGATGCTGACAAAGGGAGTGACCCAGGGGATACAGGAACTGATAAACACCTTTTTGATAATTTAACACATGACGCTACATCGATATCAGTTGCTGAAGTTTGGGAAGGACATTTTAATGGCATACAGCGAGCTAATCAGGCTATAAATAGAATTCAACCGTTTGATGATTTAGAAACAGAACTAAAATCTAGACTCATTGGTGAGGCTAAATTTTTAAGAGCATTACTGTATTTTAGACTTTTACAAACCTTTGGAGGAGTACCACTTATAACTGAAACCCCTAACATTAATTCACCACTTGAAGAATTACTCAGTAGAGCTACNGAAGAAGAAACATATGAATTTATTGAAAATGATTTAATAGATGCAATAAATGTTTTACCAGTAAAAAGCGCATACCCTGACATGCAATTGGGTCGTGCTACAAAAGGTGCTGCAAAAGCTCTCTTAGCTAAAGTTAGTATGTATCAAAATAAATGGGAGATAGTTCTTAATTTAACAAATGAAATTATTGTTTCTGGAGAATATACTTTAACTCCAAATTATGAAGATATATGGAAAGAGATAGGAGAAAATAATCAAGAATCAATTTTCGAAATTCAAGCTAAAGGTCAATTACCTTCTGTTGGAGTTGATATGTATAGCCTAACTCAAGGTGCAAGAGGCCAAGGCGGTTGGGGTTGGGGATTTAATGTGCCAAGCGAAAATCTTTTAAATTCCTATGATTTGGAAGATATCCGAAGAGAAGCCACTATAATATTTCGTGGAGAAACCCTTTATGATGGAAGATTTGTTCCTGAAACAGTGGTTAATTCAATGTATAACCAAAAAGCATACTCAAGCTCATTTACAGAGAACAATCAAACAGGAAAAAACATAAGAATACTCAGATTTGCAGAAGTATTATTAATGAATGCTGAGGCTGCCAGTCATTTGGGAGGTGACTTTGCAGGACCCCTAAACCAAGTTCGATTGAGAGCAGGTCTCCAACCATTAAATAATCCATCTCAGTTAGATATTTGGAATGAAAGAAGATGGGAACTAGCCTTTGAGCACGACAGATATTTTGATTTGGTTCGTCAAGGTAGAGCTTCTACAGTTTTACAATCTTTGGGCATTCCATTTGTAACTGGAAAACACGAATTATTTCCAATACCTCAAATTCAAATAAACTTGAGCGATGGTATTTTACAACAGAACCCTGGATGGTAATTAAAAAAATTATGAACGCAAATATTATTATCAATAAAGTATATCTTTTTTTCGCTATAATTTTAGTTATATCAATTACTAATTATTCATGTGAGAACCCAAATAATATATCACCCCCTCCTGCAGACGTTGGATTTATCTCAAGTGAAATAATAGATGAAATTACTTTTGAAGAACTTCTTGATCTAACTCAAGAGAAGACTTTCAACTATTTTTGGGATTTTGCAGAACCTGGAAGCGGGTTAGCAAGAGAAGACAGCAGTCGTCCAAATATTATAACAATGGGAGGTTCAGGTTTTGCTATTGCGTCTTTTACTGTTGCTGTAGAAAGAGGATGGATTTCAAGATTTGAAGCTATTGAACGAATGGAATTAGTACTATCTTTTTTGGAATCAGCTCAAAAATATCATGGTGCTTTTTCTCATTGGTATGATAGTTCAGGCAATACTATACCATTTAGTCAATTAGATGATGGTGGTGATATTGTAGAAACTGCTTTATTAATGCAAGGGTTGTTAATTGCAAGACAATACTTTTCGGAAAACTCTTCAGAAGAAATATCTGTAAGAACTAGAATAACAGCGCTTTGGCAAGCTGTTGAATGGACATGGTATACACAAGGGCAAAATAAAATAACTTGGCACTGGTCCCCAACAAATAATTTTGATATAAATCTAGACGTAAGTGGTTGGAATGAATCGTTAATTGTGTATATATTGGCAGCGTCTTCTCCAACTTTTCCTATAAATACAGATGTATATGTCCAGGGATGGACGGGAAATGGTGCTATGGTCAACACAGGTACTTTTTATGATTCATTTTTACCTCTTGGTGAAAACTTTGGTGGACCTTTATTTTTTTCTCACTATTCATTCATCGGACTTAATCCAACAAATTTAAGTGATCAATACACAAATTATTTTGATCAAAATAGATCTCATTCTCTAATTAATTATATGCATTGTGTAGTCAACCCCAATGGTTATGATGGTTATAATCAAAATAGCTGGGGTATTACTGCAAGTACTAATTACGATGGTTACTCTGCACATAGTCCCACAAATGACTTGGGTGTAATTGCCCCAACTGCAGCATTATCTTCTTTTCCTTATACTCCATTAGAGTCAAAAAGAGCTTTGGAGCATTTTTATTACAATTTAAACAGTAACTTGTGGGGTGAATATGGATTCTATGATGCATTTTCTGTTCACTACAATTGGGTTTCAGAATTATATTTAGCGATAGACCAAGGGCCTATTATTCTTATGATTGAAAATTACAGAACTCAATTGTTATGGAATTTGTTCATGCAAGATCAAGATATTATAAATGGTCTAAATAACTTAGGATTTAACTTTTAACTCATTTTAATACCTAATAATTTATTCAATTAAAACTCAATTATTATGAAACAAAAAATACTTTTTTATCTAACTATTGTAAGTTACTTTACATATGGCCAATGCAATGATCCTGTCATTACTAACTTTGAGTGCGGATTGCCTACACAAACTGTTTTGGGTAATGGAGTAACTTCAATAAATAATTTAGTTCCTGGTGGAATAAATATGTCTGATAATATTGGTGAGTATATTGATGATGGTTTAAATGGGTGGGACAATTTGCTATTTGATTTTGGTAGCGAAATTAATCTCAATTCAAATTCATTTTTAAGTTTTAAAATTTACTCTAATTCATCAATACAAGTTTTAGCAAAACTAGAAGGTGGAACTCCATTCGAAATTTGGTCAGATTTTACTTCTACAGATACTTGGCAAGAATTAAACTTTGATTTTAGTGGTGCTGAAGGTAATGGTAATACGTCTCTAGTGCTATTTTTTAATGCTGCACAAACTTCGGGCACTTCATCAGATACATATTATATTGATGATTTACGTTGGACTAATGCTATAAATACATTTCCAGTAATTTCAGATTTTGAAAGCTTGAATCCTTCTATTGCGTTGCTTGGTAATATTCAAAAAGTATCAAATCCATTTTATTCTGGTATAAATACTTCAACTAACGTAGGACAATACGTCGATGACGGGACTAGCGGATGGGATAATATGGAAATTGATTTTGGAAACTCTATTGATCTTTCATCAAATCCATACTTTACCCTTAAGTTATATGCACCAACGTCAATCCAAGTTATGGCAAAGTTAGAAGGTGGAACGCCTTTGGAAGTTTGGTCAGATTTTAGTTCTGAAAACACGTGGGAAGAATTTAATTTTGATTTCAGTAATGCTGTAAATTATGGAAATACAAAATTAATTCTATTTTTTAACCCAGGAGTGGAGTCAGGAAGTACGTCAGATATTTATTATGTTGATGATTTAAGCTGGTCTAGTACTTTATCCATTAACGAAACTAATCCTATTTATTTCATCAATTCTTTTCCAAATCCTGTAAATAACTTTTTGCGAATTGAATCAAACATTAATGTCAATTCATTTACAATATTTGACATTTATGGCAAAGTTTTAATATCAAGAAGAAATGTAAATAAAAAGTCTATCAAAGTTGACATTTCAATGTTAAGTTCAGGAACTTATTTTTTGAAAAACATTTTTGGAGAAAAAACAAAAACAATTAAAATATTAAAAAAATAAGAGCTTAAAGTTTGTTATTGTAGCAACTTCAATAATTCATTAAATGAATGTTGAAAAAATTATATTTTAAAAATAAATATATTATGAAAAGATTAATTTTTTGTATTAAAAATTTAATTACAATTTTAACTTTATTCATTTGTATTTCCTGTGAAGATGAATTTAAAAGTTTTCCTAGTTTGAATTATATTCCTTGTGAAGATAATAATGTAGTCATTGACCCCAACATCATAAATGATTTTGAATGTCAGGCAAATGTTACTTTGAATAATGTTCAAACAATTAGAAATCCATCTGAAACGCCTATAAACGATAGTAAATTTGTTGGAGCTTATTTACACGACTCAGATTCCAACGATTATATTGATATTGATTTTGACAATCCTATTAATCTTTCTACACACACAATTTTTAAAATTAAAGTAAAAACAGAAATTTCAGGCGAGCTCAGAGTAATGTTAGAAGGAGGGACTTCAGATCCTGTGTTTATGTCAAAAAATATTGATGGTAATAATGGATGGGAAATTCATAGTTTTGATTTTAGTTGGAGACAAAATGAAAATCATCAGAAAATAAAAATTTTCTTCAATTATGGCCAAAATGTTTTAGGTGGCGTACCTAATATATACTACATTGACGATTTATTTTTTGATATTTATTTAGATCCTTGTCAAAATATTGAGCAAAATTTGACTATAATAAGCGATTTTGAATGTCAAAAAAATTACCAATTATTAAATGGTAATAATAATGTTTTAATAACAAATAATCCATACCCTGATGCTTTAAACAATACTATGTTTGTTGGAGCTTTCATTGATGACGGCACTGACTCATCTGATGCATTGATAGTTGATTTTGGTGGGCCTATTGACTTAAATGATAATTCTCAATTACATATTAAAATTAATTCATCTATCACTGCTCCTATAATGGCTGGATTATACGGTGGATCAATTCCTCAGGAGATTAGTAATAATATTATTATAACCGGAGAATGGGTGAATTATATTTTTGATTTTAGTAATGTAGATAATGATCACACAAATCTCAAAATTTTCTTTAACAATGGAGTAAGTAATGGAAATTCTGATCAAATTTTTTATATTGATGAATTAATGTTTTTAACTGCACCATGTGATGAACCAATTATTGAAAACTGTATAGGAGTTGTCGAAGACATAAATATCATAAGTGATTGGAATTGCCAGCAAAATTATGAAATTGAAAACGCTATTCCGATAGTTTCTAATCCTCAAATAAGTTGTCAAAACAGAAGTCAATTTGTAGGTGAATACGCTGATAACGGGATTGAACCCTGGGATGCATTTATTCTTAATTACGGAGTCCCAATTAACTTAAATAACTACAATAAATTGAAATTTAAGCTTTTTTCATCATCATCAATTCAGGTTCTTGCCAAACTTGAAGGAGGTTCAGCTATTGAAAAATGGTCTGATTTTAGCTTAGTCAATACTTGGCAAGAGTTTAGTTATGATTTTAGTGATTCTGTTTCAAATGGTAATACAACTTTAGTTTTGTTTTTTAATGCAGGCCAAACTAATGGTTCTGATCAAGATATATATTTTGTAGATGATTTGAGATGGGAAGAAAATTAAACAAATATATTTTAGCTAATTTGTTTTTAAAAAAATCACATGAAACCATTCAATTTAACAATCGAAGCATTAAAAAAAATAAATTTAATTTTTTTGATAAAAATAGATGGGTAAATACATAATTAAGGTTGCTATAGTATTTTCACTTTTTAGCTGTTCAAGAAATAATAATTTTAATAATTCAGAAAGTGATATTTACAATAAGGTAGATTCATTAATGAGCTTGATGACTCTGAAAGAAAAAATTGGTCAAACGATAATGTACAGTGGTGATTGGGTTACTACTGGTCCAACAGTAAGTTCAAATAATATCAAACTCCTAAAAGATGGAAATCTTGGAGCCATGTTAAATGTTTACTCTGCAAAAAAAACAAAAGAATTACAAAAAATTGCTGTTGAAGAAACAAGATTAGGTATTCCTATTTTATTTGGTTATGATATAATACACGGTTTTAAAACTATTTTTCCTATTAATTTAGGTCACGCCGCAAGTTGGGATATGAAAGATATTCAAAAATCAGCCCGTATTGCTGCAGATGAGGCCTCTTCTGCCGGTTTACATTGGACTTTTGCCCCTATGCTAGACATTGGAAGAGATCCTCGCTGGGGGCGTATTTCAGAAGGCGCTGGAGAAGATGTGTTTTTAACAAATGAAATTGCAAAGGCAAATGTGAAAGGATTTCAAGGAGATGATCTTTCAAAAAATAATACAATTTTAGCTTGTGCAAAGCATTTTGTAGGTTATGGAGCAGCTCAAGGAGGTCGAGATTATCATACAGTGAATATGGGTCAGGATGAACTCAGAAATGTATATTTACCACCTTTTAAAGCGGCTGTAGATGCAGGAGTTCAGACTTTAATGACAGCATTCAACGAACTTAATGGAGTCCCTGCTACAGGAAATAAATTTATTTTTCGAGATATTTTAAGAGATGAATGGGGTTTCAAAGGGTTTGTTGTTACAGATTACACTGCAATTAATGAATTAGTTCAACACGGTTTCGCTGAAAACGAAAAACGTGCTACCGAAATAGCTATAAAAGCTGGAGTCGACATGGACATGATGAGTGGTGCTAATAGATTTTACTTAGAGGCATTAGTAAATGAGGGAAAGGTTGATGCTGATTTAGTTAATGATTCATGTAGAAGGATACTTTTCATAAAATTTAAATTAGGCTTGTTTGATGATCCATATAGATACTGTGATGAAAATAGAGAAAAAGAAGTAACCTATAAATCAGAATATTTAGAGTCTGCACGTAAATCTGCTGCAATATCTTCTGTATTGTTGAAAAATGATGATAATTCACTCCCTTTAACCAAAAATCAAACTATAGCATTAATAGGTCCATTGGTTAAGGATAAGGAAAATATTATTGGAAATTGGGCTGCTGCTGGTGACAGAAATGGAAAAGCAATCAGTATTTATGATGGAATAAAAACCTATTTAGGAGATGCTAAAATTTTATATGCTAAGGGATGTAATATTAAAAATGATGACAAAAGTGGATTCCAAGAAGCTATTTCTTTATCAAGAAAAGCAGACAAAATAGTTTTGGTAATGGGTGAAGATTATCATATGAGTGGCGAGGCTGCAAGTAGGACCAATATTAAAATACCTGGAATTCAAACGGAACTAATTAAAACTTTAAAGGAAGAAGTTCCAGATAAAAAAATAATATTGATTTTAATGAATGGGCGTCCATTAGATTTATCTGAAGAAGATTCCCTGGTAGATTCAATTTTAGAAATTTGGTTTCCAGGAACTATTGGAGGATTTGGTATTGCTGATGTTTTGTTTGGAGTATACAACCCATCAGGAAAGCTTCCTATTACATTTCCAAGAAATATTGGACAAGTACCAATCTATTATAATGTTAAAAATACGGGAAGGCCTATTCCTCTTGAAAACCCAAACGAGGATTATAAATCCAACTACATTGATTCACCAAATACTCCTTTATATCCTTTCGGACATGGATTGAGCTATACTACATTTGAATATTCAGATATTTCATTGTCCTCAAATATAATTGGAGAGTCTGATATTTTATCAATTTCAGTAAATATTACAAACTCAGGAAATTATGACGGACATGAAATAGTTCAGCTTTACATCCATGACAAAGTAGGAAGTATCACTAGACCGGTTAAAGAATTGAAAGGCTTTAGTAAAATATTTATAAAAAAAGGAGAAAATAAAACAGTAAATTTTCAGCTTACTTGTAAAGACTTTAAGTTCTTTAATGGTAAAGATTTTATATTTGAGCCAGGTGAATTTGAAGTAGCAATTGCTGGCTCTTCTGATTTTAGTTTTATGCATTCATTTGAATTGAAGTTGTAGTTTTTATTTAAATTAGATAGTATAACTTTCTAATTATTTCTCTTAATCAGCTGATAGGATTTAAATTTTGATTTAACTTGCAAATCAAAACTATTTTTGGTAATTTTAAGAATAAATTAAAATAAATTATCATGAAAAAATCAATTTTAGCCTTATTTCTATTATTTATCTCTCTATCATATGCTCAACCAAATAACAGGTGGTCAGCGTATGGATTTAACGTTTCTGTTGAAAATGAAGTGAAGTTAATGGAGCATATGAACGAATATTTTTCTAATCACAAAACTGATGGTACGACTGTAAATCTTTACAAAATAATGTATGCACCAGCTGAGCTTCAGATGACCCATACTGTAGTAATAACCGGATCTGTTGACTCAATGTCAGAAAATTATGATATGTCAAATATAGATGATGAGTGGGTAGAATTTGTAACTCAAGTTGATAAAATTGTAGAACCTGTTTTCCAGGGTAATGGTGGTAGAAATTTCATTTTTGAAGATGAAAATAAAACTTATCCTTATTCTGTTGTAACCATTTTGGATGCCGATAATGAAAATTTAAGAAAATGGAGATCAAATACAAGATCACTACGTACGAAATACCCAAGAACAAAATCTAGTTTTTCAACTGGATGGATTTCTGTTGGTGGTCCAGCCAATGGAGCAAACGCATGGTTTGTTAACGGATATCAATCTTATAGGGATTATTTAACTAGTTTTAATGACAGGCAGAAATTCTTTAAAGATAATCCTGATTTTGTTAATGAAAGAGAAGAGTTAAATGAAAAGGTTGATTACTCTAAATTTGATATGAAAATGAAATTTATGAGATTTCTAGTAAAATCATGGTAGAATGATTACTTTTAAAAAACTTATAATTAAAAAAAAAATTTTATGAAACGTATTTCTATCTTTTTAACAACCTTATTTATATCATCTTTAATGCTCAATTGTAATAATTCTGGTGGTAATCATCTTGTAAATGGTGATAATTATGGGAAATCTTACACTATCGGAGATGATACAATGACTTCTCGATTACTTGAATTAACTCGTGCTTACTCTAATAAAGATACTGAAGATCTTTTACAATATTATGATGATGATTTCCTTGGTGAGAATGGAGGTGAAAGTACTAAAAAATGGTTAGAATCTATGGATTCCATAACTATGGATCCATATGTGATAATACCAGTTAAGTTGGAAGGTGATTCCGATACAAAAGTTTTGGCTTGGTCTAAGGAGGAGCGCCATTATAAAAATGGCTCTTACGAAAAATTGGATTTAATGGAATACTTTAATTTTAACTCTGATGGAAAAGTTGATGATTTTAGACAATGGAAATCTATCGACTCTGCAAATTTCGGAAAATCCTATGGAGGTAAATTTATTGGTGGTCCTGACAATGAATACAAAGGAAGACCATTAGTTTTTTCTGATAGAAATGAAGTTGCAATTATAGAAAAACTAGTAGAAGATTACAATGAAATGAATATTGAAGAATTTGTCAAACCTTTTGCCGATGAAACTGTTCTAAACAACTACAAAGGCGAAAGATTAGAAATGAAAAAATCAGAAATGTTTTCTTTATTTGATGACTATAAATCAGTGAATTGGGTTCCTTTTGCGATAGTCCCATTGAAAATTTATAATACAGATGCTGCATCCGGTGTTCAAGTTATGTCCAAGGAAACAAGGGTTTTTAAAAATGGTAAAGTTTGGGAAAAGGAATTATTTGAAATCTTTTACTTCAATTTAGAAGGAAAAATCACATCGATGACTCAATTTGCAAGAGATTTTTAATGATTTAATCTCAAATATTTTTTAAAAAAAAACCTACGAATTTGTAGGTTTTTTTTTTTTTTTGACATGTCATCAACATTTATATTTTTAAACATTTATTGTGATTTTGAAATTTTTTTTACTAATTTTATTAAATAATCAATAAAACTATCAAAAAATGAAAAAGTTATTACTTTTAATATGTTGCGCTGTACTTTTTTCAAGTTGCAGTGTAACAAATAAGACGATGAAAAATCCTGACTCTAATATAGAATTTAGAAAATCTGATTTTACTATTAGTGGACAGGCATCTGCTAGTCACTCTTCCACAAGAATTTTAGGAATAGATTGGGAAAATCTATTTAAAAACAAAAAAGGTGCTGAGATAGACAATCAAGTTTCGTCTCAAACCCCTGTTCCTACTACTGCTATGATTCCAATTATTGGTGGTATGGATATGCCTAGTATTGGATTCCTTGAGAATATTTTTGGAATCTTTTTCGACCAATCAGAACAGATTGCTACTCATAATCTAATTACAAAAAATTCTGATGCTGATGTTGTTTTATATCCTAGATATAAAGTAACAACATCAAAGCCAATTTTAGGTATAGGTTTCATTTACAAGAAAACTCAAGTAACTGTAACAGCTAGAATGGGTCAACTTAATCAGTAGGGAATGATTATTTTACCGAAAAATACAAAAACACTCATTATTTTTATGGGTGTTTTTGTATTTAATTTTAATATTTTAAATTCTCAGCCAAAAAATACAAACTTCAGTTTAAGTCAGAATTTGGATAGTAATGTCCAATTTGATTTATTTTACTATGATGAGGATATTGCAGATACCTATGCTAGAGAGCTAAGCTTGATTTTAAGCAATGAATTAAGCTTGAGAAATGTATCAATCAATTATCCTGTAGATTTTAAGGAAATAAAGAACAGTGATATTATTTCTGTTAATGATTATGCTTCCAAAAATCAAGGTAATATTATTTTATATGTTAATAGTCAAAGTTCATCAACAAGGAATAATATTAAAGGATTTATTTATTTGAATAATAAGTTAATAGGATCTTTTTCATCACACAGAACGATATGGAATAATAATCGACTTATAGCACTAGGTGAGTTTTTAGCACAAGAAATAAGTAAAAAATCTAAATAATATATTTTCCAAGAAATCATTTAATAGGCAAAGCCTTTGAATTCAAATTTTTGTTTGGTCTTAGCAGACTCCATTATTCCATTTAAAACACGAATATCTCTTCTACCCATTTCTCCAGGTGTAATATTAGGGAGTTTATTCATAATAGCCATACACTGCCCATCAATTTGTAATTTTTGTTGAAAAACAGGACTTATTTGCATTGGGCCATTTGGGGTATAACCTTTTATTCCTTTGTAACTGTAAGCTGGTTCTAGACCAAGTTCACCAGAGTCAGTTTTTATATCAAGATAATTTTCATATTTTCCATAATTAGAGCTGTGCTTAGAAATTTTACCATTAGGCCATTCTAATTCCCATTCCCAATATTCAGGAATTTCCTTAAAAATATTTTTTCTTTCAGTCCAACTTTTTGCGATAACATTCAAAGGATGCGATTGGGAGCTGTAAAAAGCAGATTGTACAGCATAAACTCCAACATCGTAAACAGCTCCACCAACATTCATTTCTTTTGTTAATCGCCAATCGCCTTTTTCTGCCCAGCGACCGTGGTCATATGAGAATCCAGCGCTCATATTTGTCCAGTCTCCATATTCTTTATTTTTCATTGCCTGTATTATGCTAAGATTAAAGGGGTCCCAATACAGACGATAGCCAATTTGAAGCATTTTATTAGCCTTTTTGCTAGCCTCAATCATTAGGTCGCAATCGGCCACTGTTGGGGCCATGGGTTTTTCGCAAATAACATGTTTTCCCGCTTTAAAACTTCTGATGGTAAATTCAGCATGATTCCCGGTTGGTGTAGCGATATATACACAATCAATATCAGAGTTGTTTGCAATTTCATCCAGGGTTTGGTAATTGTATACATTGGCTGCTTTAATCTGGTACTTTTCACACCATTTTGAAACCTTGTTTGGTGACCCTGTTATAAGTGCTGTAAGTTTAGCATATTTTGACTTTTCTATCGCTGGAGCAATCCATTTTTCTGCATAATTTCCCAAACCACACATGGCAATTTTAATAGGTTTATCATAAAGATTTTGAGAAAATATTTTTGGGCTCAAAAAACTTGATACTGCTCCTAAAGCACTGATTTTAACAAATTTTCTTCTTTTCATAAAATTATATTTTTTTAATTTTTTAAGGATAATTTATATCAAAACTGGCATATCCCATATTAGTGGAAGAATATAATAAACCACAAGTGTTAAAATTACAATGGAAACAATATTCATCCAGAACCCTTTTTTAACCATGTCTTCTATTTTTAAGTGACCAGATCCAAATACTATAGCATTTGGAGGAGTTGCAACAGGAAGCATAAATGCACAGGAAGCCGCAACAGTTGCACCTACTAATAAAAAATATGGGTGTACATCAATAGCATTTGCAAGAGATGCTAAAACAGGTAGCATTAATGCTGTTGTGGCCATATTTGATGTTATTTCAGTCACGAAATTTATACAAGTAATTATAATAAATACTAATAATATTAATGGTAAAACTCCTAAAGTTTTTAACTGTTCACCGATCCATAGTGCTAGTCCGCTTGACTGAAATCCAATAGCTAGAGCCATTCCACCACCAAATAGTAATAATATTCCCCATGGTAGTTTTAATGCATCATCCCAATTTAACAAANGAATATTTTTTTTACTACTTGGCAATAAAAAGAGAACTACCGCAGCTATAATTGCAATGATTGTATCATCGATTGAAGGGATTATGGACTCTAGAAACCAAGACCTTGAAATCCAAGCAAAAGCGGTTGCAATAAAGACATAAAAAACCAACTTTTCTTCAAATGAAATTTCACCTAAAGATTTATACTGCTTACTTATTTCGGTTCGACCACCTGGAAACTCCTTTTGTTTAAACTTAAATGCAAACCTTGTAATATAAATCCAAGCTAAGATTAAAAATAGAACACTTATTGGGAACCCAAAAGAAAACCATTGTTGTAAAGAGATTTCAATTCCATACGTTTCCTGTATCACACCTGCTAAAATTAGATTTGGGGGAGTTCCAATTTGTGTAGCCATTCCACCAATGGAAGCGCTGTATGCAATTGCTAACATTAGTGCCTTTGCGAAAATTAAATTTTCATTTTCGATAGTTTCAGAATTGTCCCTTAGTTGTGAAATAATAGCCATTCCAACAGGTAAAATCATTACTGCTGTTGCAGTATTAGAAATCCACATTGATAAAAAGGCTGTTGCAATCATAAACCCTAATATTATGTGTACAATATTTGTCCCTACCAGCCTAATAATTGTTAGTGCAATTCTTTTGTGTAAATTCCATTTCTCAATAGCAATAGCCAATATAAAACCACCAAGAAATAGAAAAATAAATTTATGTCCATAAGAAGCTGTGGTTGTTTTTAAGTCAAGACCTTGTGTTAGTGGAAATAAAACTATTGGTAGTAAGGCCGTAACAGCAATTGGCAATGCTTCGGATATCCACCAAATTGCAACCCATGCCGTCGATGCAAGTACAGCATTAGCCGAACGGTTTAATCCCTCAGGATGAAAAAATAAAATAATTAATGTAAAAATGATTGGACCTAAAAAAAGTCCTATTGTTTTTTTGTTTAATTGCATTTCAATTAAATATTAAGTCCGCTGCTTTATCGGAAGCAGTTGTAAAACTGTGATCTGCACCTTGATTAATTACTAAAGACCATTGAAAAATTGTATTTGAATCAACTGCAATTTCGTTGGCTTTATTAAAAAAGTAATTTGCTCTATCGAACCTGTTTAGTCCTTGCGCGTCAGCATATTCATTATGTCTTAATGCACTAGCATTAGGGTCATTATCTAAATCACCAATCAACAATGTTAGATTATTATCAAACAAATTTTCCAGGGATATATTTTCTAATATCGAATTTGAAAAACCATAAGGAAAAGTCGCAGAATAATCCGTACATGTATACCATCCGGGTGCAGATATAATAACCTTATCTGCCCGTGTGTTAGTTTTAAACATTAAAAATCGGTGTACAAACTGACCACCAGCAGAATGTCCAAAAATATGATATTTTAAACTTGAGTTGTTTTGTAAATTTTTAAAATAATCGAATAGGGGTTCAACTACAGAAAATGTCCACTCATCCTCATCATTTAATGTTGAAGGAGTTGGGTTGTCTCCATCAACGTAAACATTAGCAAGATTATATTTATCACCTCCAGGGAAATTTGAATAAGAAAATTCGGGTGCTATTGTAATAAAATTATATTGATTTGATTTTAATATCATGGCATCTCTGTAATCTTTCGCATTTCGTCCGTTTCCGTGAAATACAAAGACTATTTCAGTATTTGTATCTGAATTTTCTGGGATGTGATAAAATATTCTTAATAATTTACCATCGAAAGGGCTATAGTCAGAATATTCAAAAAATCCGGTCCCCGTTAAGTTTTCAATAGGAATTACAGGCGTGTTTTGGGTGAGGCCTGAATCATCAGAGCAAGACAATAAATTGAATAAAGAAAAAAATAAAATTAACTTGATTAGTTTCATCTGACTTAAAAGGTTACAAATTAATAATTTTATTTAACTATACTTTAATTTTATATTGCAAAATATATTATTAACTTTATTAAATATTTATTTCAACTATTCATTAAAATATTTCGTATGAAAACAAAATTACTTTTTCTATTTTCTTTGACGCTATCAATTGTTACTGCTCAAAACACCTATGAATTTGACTGGGGATTTAGTAGCACAAATCAACAAATAAGCATTGACGTTGGAGATACCGTTACTTGGACTTGGACTGGAGGTACTCATAATTTAAGATCTTTTACCGGTGGAGCTGAATCTTTTGACTCGGGTTACAGCGGAGCTACTGGGTTTACTTTTTCACACACATTCACTGTGGTAGGTCAAACTGATTACGTTTGTGATCCACACGCACAAAGTATGTATGGAACTGTAACGGTTAATGCAGCCGCCCAGAGTTTTTCTGCTGGAGACGTCGTTGTAACAGAATTTTTAAATGATGCGGGCGCAGTAAGTGATGTTCCTGGAGAATGGTTAGAAATATATAACAACACTGAAGCAGACATAGATTTATTAGGATGGACACTTAAAGACGATGGTTCTGATTCTCATACCTTTTCAACATCTGTCATTGTACCCCCCGGAGTTTATTTTGTAATGGGAAGAGGACCTAACGATCCAGCCCTTAATGGTGGTGTAAATCTAGATCATAGTTATGGAGATGGTGTTTTCACCCTCGGTAATTCTGTTGATGAAATAGTATTATTAAGCCCTAATTCAGTTGAAATTGATAGAATTGTTTATGGTTCAGATAATGGCTTCCCAGATGCAGGTGGTGGTACAAGTATATCACTCGATCCAGATGAAATTTTTGGTGACAATAATTTGGGTTCCAATTGGTGTCTGTCAACATCAACTTTTGGAGAAGGCGATCTTGGAACTCCAGGTGCTCCCAACGATTTGTGTGGGCCAACCTGCGAGGTTTCTCTTGGAACTCAAGATATAGTTTGTGATGATATTACAACTGGCACAGATACTTACACTGTTACACTTGCATATACAGGAGCTGGTAACTCGACTTTTGTTGTTAGTTCTACTGCTGGTAATATAAGTGGTGATAATCCATCGACAACTCCCGATGGTAATATTATTATAAGTGGAATTTTGGAAGGGACTGATATTGTCATAAATGTTAGCGATACTGTTGCCGGAGGTGTGTGTAATTTATCAAGAAATGTAACAAGCCCTGTTTGTGAACCAACAGGTAGTGTTGATTTAGAATTACAAGGAATTCTTGATTTATCACTTACTGGTTCTAATGGTAAAGCAATACATGTTGTTGCAAATTCTGATATACCTGATTTAAGTGTCTATGGTATTGGAGTAGCTAATAATGGTGGAGGAACTGATGGTCAAGAGTATACTTTTGACCCAATATCTGTATCAAGCGGAGATCATATTTTAGTTGCAAGATCTCTTACTGATATGGAAAGTTATTTTGAAGATTGCTACAATGATTTTACCTACACGCTTGTTGCAAGCTCTAGCATTAGCCAAAATGGTGATGATGCTATTGAACTGTTTAAAAATGGATCTGTTGTTGAAACTTTTGGAGATATAAATACTGATGGTTCGGGCGAAGATTGGGATTATATGGATTCATGGGCCTATAAAGTTGATGGACTTTGGACATACGGAGGAGTTGATTGCACAGATGGATCAACAACAACTTCAACTTCTAATTGTCCATATCCGTTTTGCACTCCATTATCAACTTCTGATTTAACAATTAACAAAATATCAGTCTTTCCTAACCCGGTAAGTAATGGTATTGTAAATATTAAATCGCAAAATTTAGGAGACGTAAATGCCAAACTTTATGATATAATGGGTAGATGTGTTTTGTCT